>JAHEHB010000376.1 GCA_024644775.1 Deltaproteobacteria bacterium | reverse complement strand
AAACCGTTTTCTTTAGCACTTCGCACCCGAGTATTGACCGTCCCGACCACCGAGGCCACCGCATCGTCGATATAATCGCCTCCCTTGTTGATACTGAAAGCGATAAGGGGGACAGACAGGTAAGCCAAACAAACATTGCACATACCTCCGCCGGCACTGATACCGAGACCGGTGAAATTGTTTTCTTCCAATTCGGAAAAAATAACCGCCAGCCCCTCGTTGATGCTTTGGGTGTTGTAGCCTCTTTCATTCAGATGACGTTTCAAGACGGTTTCATGATAGATGATATCCGTCTCGGATCCCTTTGGCGCGTCGGGTACGGAAAAAAATAGCTTGGCGTTGGAATTTTTGGATGATTCGATCTGGTCGTTCAGAATATTCTTAATAATGTCAATGGAATGGGATTCGTTGGGATTCAGTAAACCTTGTTGCATGGGACGCCGGGCTTCAGTATTTAGCATGTTGGCGAAGATTTCGGCCCCGTCACCGTAGACAATCAGACTATTGCTGTTTTTTTGATGGTTAATCCGGTTCTGATTCAGAATTTTCTCGGTGAATTTGGAATAATCCACAGAGATAAAAGCGTTGCGCTGGGAAGCGAATTCAATTCTTCGATTCCTTTTCTTGGCGATAACGATCTTGGAAGTTCCGATGTCCACTCCTACCGCCATTTCGTTCGAATGATCGTTCTTTCCCGCCGGTTCTTTTTGTGCCTGATGTGCTATAATTTGCTTGGTTGCCTTCATGATTTCAGCTTGTCGATTTTTGTCGTCTTTTTTTGTTTTAGCTGTCATTTTATTGACTCCCTTCTCCTTTTCTAATCGCATCAGATTAAACTATTAACCGTTGTAATAACTTCGTATCGCGTCACTTCATTAAGGTTGCTTTTCTTCTTCTTTTCTATCGTTAAGCTTTTGAAAATATAAAAATATTTTAGAAAAACTTTCAGTGACAAAGCACAAACTTATTAGCTGGTGGTTATGTATGTATCCATCAAACACCTATCGACCTTCAGAATGAACCAGGTTTTTCTGTATCCTGGATTCCTATTATTAGCAAAGACTATGCCGAAATAGGATTTTGAGTAAAAACCCTAATAATTAAGGCTGGTTATTAGAATATATAAATAAGGTTGGTTATAAAACTAAAGATCTATCCCGACTAAAACAAGCGACAAAAAAATGACAGGTTTTCTGCCAAAAATACTCGCGAGTAATTTAAGATGCGGTACAAAGCAGACAGACAAGTCCGTATCGCGCTCGCTGCGATATTTGAAGGCCCGTTTCCCGAAAGTGAACGCCGTCCAACTTTACCGGGGAAAGGGTGCGGACCGGACGGATCGGGAAGGGATTCGCATAATCAGATAAAGTGCCGCCTGTAACCCGAGAATGTATCCATAAAGTTTAGGTTCTCGTTTGCCCAACCAGTAAAGATTGGCACCCTGAATGAGAAGAATTTTTTCCACCGCTTCTCTCCTTTCGTAATGCATCCCAGCACGTTCGACAGAGTCGGGCGATGTGATGTCCGGCGATGGTTTAGCCCGGCAGGCCATCGGGCATTTCCAGGGGCACGTTCTCGGTGTAGACCGTGAGTATAAAAAGAGGTTTTTCCCCGTGGAAGATTCCTTTACGGTTATTCATTTTAGGATCAATTTAGACCAGCTGCTGTGAACAGTCAAATAGTAAGAGATAAAGCAGCTCAAATGTGATTATTCGGCGGATTACGACGATTCCAACTTCACCGAGAACCGCTATTTTTAAAACGGCTGGTTTGCAACGCTCGATTATAATATGGTAGTTTGATCGAACATCATTTCTCCGACTGAATTCAAGGGGGCTTCTTATGGAACTAACGGAAGAACAGCAAGTCATATTGGATGGTGCAAACGGTGAGTACCTTGCCAAGTGTATGCGCTGGCTGGTGGAGTGGGGAGATGTAATGGGTGCTCGGCGGCTCATCAGGGTGGACAATACCCATGCGCTTTTACCGGTGCCGAATTTGATGGCTCGCGGCGCATCTGCGGAGACCATAGATACGTATATGGAATCACTGAGAGAAGCCTGTTCTTACAAAACGGCTCCGGGATGTTATTGTACCCTGCATGCCACATTTGTGACACTGGATGATGTGAATATCCCTGAAAACGACCCGGAGCAGGTGAACATGCAAAAAGAGCTTGCCATGATGGCTGCAAATGCAGGGTTTATCCCCACATTTACATGTGCCCCCTATTTGGTGGGAAATGTGCCTTTAAAAGGTGAAATTTGTGCCTGGACGGAGTCTTCGGCAGTTGTTTACGCCAATACGATCCTGGGGGCGAGAACGACGCGACATGGGACTGAAAGCGCCATTGCGGCGTCTTTGCTTGGATTTGTGCCTGAATTTGGCGTGCTTCTGGGGGAAAATCGAAAAGGCACGCTCCGCATCGAGGTCACGGCAAATCTGGAAAGCCCAACAGATTGGGGCGCGCTGGGATATTTTGCCGGAAAACTAGCGGGGCTGGGAATTCCGGTATTTAACGGGATAAGACAACCCTCTCAGGATGAAGCCAAACAGCTCTGTGCGGCACTGGCAACCTCAGGTGGGGTTACGATGGGTCACATCGTGGGAGTTACGCCGGAAGCCCCCACCATAGAAGCGGCATTTCATGGTGAGGTGCCACGATCGTATGAGACATTTGATGATGAGACATTAACGGAAATGTATGCGTCGTTGCGAAATAACATGGGAGACGAGATCGATTCGGTAATTTTGGGATGTCCACACGCTTCGCTTCGTGAGATTTCGGAAATAGCTGCCATGTTGAAAGGTAAGCGAGTGGCTGAGGGTGTGAGGCTTTGGCTCAATACGGCCCGCGGAACCAAATGTAATGCCGATGCGATGGGGTACGTAAAGATTATTGAGACAGCAGGCGGACGGTTTATATGCGATACTTGTCCGACAAATATCCGGATTCCGGTAAAACGAATCGTTACCCATGGATTCAAGCAGGCACATTATGCTCGGGGAATGTTGGAGGCGGAGGTTGTTGTGGCAAAAACCGAGCCGTGCATCCGTGCGGCCATTACGGGGAGGTGGCGTGGCGATGACTGAAACAATCGAACTGAAAGGGAAAGGGGTCGTTAAAGGGCAGGCAAAAGGTGAAGCACTGGTAGCGGATACGACACTGTCCTTCTGGGGGGAAGTGGATGCGGTTACCGGACAAGTGATTGCAGTGGGCCACCCGCTTGAAGGGATTTCCCTAAAAGGAAAGGTGCTGGTGATTCGGTCCACAAAGGGATCTTCAGGAACGCCCATGATATTAAACCTTGCGAAACTAGAGGGCAATGCGCCGGCGGCATTCGTAAATGTGGAAGTGGACAGCTTGGCAGCGTTAGGATGCATTGTAAACACTATCCCCATGGTGACGGATCTGGAGCAAAACCCGTTTGAAGTCATAAAAACAGGCGATCACGTAGAAGTGAACGCGGACACCGGTATTGTAAAGGTGACTGGGAAGGAAAGATAAATATGACGACGGGGAGGTCGGCCATGAAAAAGAGCGAAGTAAGCATTCAAAATATCTCGATGCCGCTTTACTCCTTAAACACGTTGATTATCGGCAGTGGGACTGCCTCTTTGAATGCTGCAGTAAATTTGTTTGAAAATGGACAAAAGGATATTGCCATTGTCACCGACCGATGGGGCGGCGGGACATCCGCCAATACAGGGGCCGATAAGCAGACCTATTACAAGCTTTCCCTTTCAGGGGATTTCGCCGATTCGGCTTTTGAAATGGCAAATGATTTGTTTAAGGGCGGCTGTATGCATGGGGACATTGCTCTCTGCGAAGCGCAAAACTCCCTCAAGGCGTTCTTCCATCTCGCAAGTCTCGGGGTTCCTTTTCCCCATGATCGGTATGGTGGGTATGTGGGTTACAAAACCGATCACGATCCGCGCCAGAGAGCAACTTCTGCAGGTCCTTTAACCGCCCAGCTTATGTTCAGAGCACTCGCTGAAGATGTGGAAAACCAAGGGATTGAGATTTTCGATAGCCATGAGATTATCTCGCTGCTTACCTGTAAAAGGGGTCAAGAGACCCATGTGGTCGGTGCCATTGCGCTTGATTTAAACCATTTGGATTCCGATAATCTCGGTTTTGTTGTTTTTAATGCGGTAAACGTTGTTTTGGGAACCGGGGGACCGGCAGGCATCTATAAAACGTCGGTCTATCCGGAAAGTCAGCTGGGTTCCAGTGGATTGGCCTATGAAGTGGGGGCTGTAGGCAACAACCTGACGGAATCCCAGTACGGCCTTGCTTCGACAGAATTTCGATGGAATCTCTCGGGAACCTATCAACAGGTCATTCCAAGATATGTTTCGACAAATCAGGATGGAACCGATGAGCAGGAATTCTTAAACAATTATTTTCCTGCTATGGGGAAATTGGCGACCGCCATTTTTCTGAAAGGCTATCAATGGCCCTTTGACCCAAGAAAGGTTCTAAATTACGGCTCATCTCTTATCGATATTCTGGTTTATCAAGAAAGCGTTATAAAAGGCAGAAGCGTCTTTCTGGACTATAAAGAAAATCCCGGTGGCGGGGGTATTCTCGAAGACTTCTCCTTTGATCTGCTGAACAAAGAGGCATATGACTATCTTGATAAATCGGGGGCGTTGCTTCCAACGCCTATCGAAAGACTGGCAAAAATGAATCAGCCGGCCATCGATATTTACAAAAACCAAAATATCGACCTAACAAACGAATATTTGGAGGTCGCGGTGTGTGCCCAGCACAACAATGGCGGGCTGAAGGGTAATCATTGGTGGGAGTCCAATATCAAACATCTTTTTCCGGTTGGAGAGGCCAATGGGACCCACGGCGTTTATCGGCCGGGGGGGACTGCTTTGAATTCAGGGCAGGTTGGGAGTATGAGAGCCGCATTGTATATTTCAAAAAGATATGCGAACGAACCGATGGGAACGGAGCAATTCTTGGATGCCGCCGCCGGGCAGATAAATGGGAAATTTGAGTTTTCTCGGGAAATTATAGATCCATCCGGTGCAGATACGGATATCCTAAAAGATTCAAGAAGTGAATTGCAGGAAAGAATGTCGGCATATGGTGCTCATATTCGAAATCAGATGGAAGCCGGGCGGGCGATAACCGGCGCATGGGGACTTTATTCGAAATTGAAAACGGAGATGAAAATTGTGTCTTCTCAAAATTTACCGGCCGCTTTTAAAAACCTTGATCTCTGCTTAACCCACGCGCTGTATCTGGAAGCTATTGGTGAGTTTCTCAAAAAGGGTGGAAAAAGCCGTGGCTCCTATTTAGTGATGGACCCAAACGGCGAAAAACCGAATAAAGAAATGAGTGATGACTGGAAATTTTCATTTAATGAAGACGAAGCGTTCGTCAACGATAAGATATTGGAGATCTATTTGGATAAAGATTTCAACGTACAAAAACAATGGGTGGATATCCGGCCCATTCCA
>JAHEHB010000375.1 GCA_024644775.1 Deltaproteobacteria bacterium | reverse complement strand
GACCTTATCCGTTTACATTACCTATAGATTTTCAAAAATACGAGCAGAGCCGGTTTATTAATCATCTTATTCATAACAACAAGGAAGGAGGTTTACAATGAAGCTTAACCGTAAAATTGCTGCTTTGGGTCTTGTGTTTTTTTTCGTTACATGGGCCGTTTCGTTTACTGCCGCCGCCAAAACAGAACCGGCAAAGGAGCAGGTCCTTCGGTTTGCTGAGGCCGCCGCAGATGCTGGAACGTTAAATGTAAACACCAGTGGACTGGCGCAGGATCTGGTAATCTATGACCTTGTCTACGATAAGTTATTCGAGTTTCCCAAAAAGGGACTCCCGAGCCCCGAGGTGGTATCGCATGTCGCTGAATCTTGGGATGTATCCGATAATTTCACGGTGTTTACCGTACACCTCAGAAAGGGCATCAAGTGGCACAAAGGTTACGGAGAGCTAACCGCTGATGATGTGAAGTACAGTCTGGATTTGCGGCGAGATCCGAAACTCTCGAGTTTTGCACACGGTGAAGATGTTCGTTTTATCAAAGCGGTCAAAAAGATTGATAATTACACAGTACAGGTGATCCTGAAATCTCCTTTGCCGGGTTGGCCCATAGAGGTTGCCGTCAGCAGAGGCGTGGTCTGTAAAAAGTACATCGAAGAAAAAGGCGACGCCGCATGGACAAGCCCGATTGGAACGGGTCCCTTTATCTTTGAAGCGTATCAGCCAAACGACAGGATCGTATTGGTCAGAAACGAGAATTACTGGAAAGGTGCGCCGATCCTGGAAAAATTCGAGCTGATTTTTATGCCGAGCCTTGCCAGCAGGGAATCCGCACTCAGACGGAGCGAGGTTGATGTTATTAAAGGCGCCTATGACAGCATGTGGCTGAAAAAAATGTCGAAACTCGGCTTTACGGTGGATGTTCTCGGGCCCGGTATCGCAGGCTTGTTCGAATTCAACATGACAATCAAGCCGCTGGATGATTGGCGGGTCCGTGCAGCCATCGCCTACGCCATGGACAGGGAGGAGCTGGTCCTTGCTTTTGGCGAAATGCTGGCGTCCGCTCAACTCAGCCCTGTTCCGGAAGCATTCGTTTACGGTATTAAAGGCTACCAGGGTATCGCGCCTTACAAATGCGATCCGGAAAAAGCCAAAGCCCTGCTTGCAGCTGCCGGGTATCCCAAGGGATTTTCGCTCAAGGTCTATTCAAGTGAACGGGATCGCTATCTGACCCAGTACACGATCATACAAAATCAACTAAAAAAGGTAGGCATTACCCTCGATATTGTCACCGTGGACCATACCACTTTCCACGCCAAGGGCAAGGCCAACGAGAATCCCTTAATGGCGTACGGTCGCCTCGGCCCGACAGCTTCATTTTTGTCGAATTTCTATTTATCTTCGGGCGCCATGGGCGGAAAGAGCCCTACCTACAATTACGCAAATTACAAAAACCCGGAGATAGATAAACTGCTTGAAACCGTTGGGTCATTGCCTGTTAAAGCTCAAGCGGCCATTTATGCCAAGGTGCAAAGACAATTGCTGGTAGATCTGGCAACGTATCCGACAGTCCATTTGAGGATGCCGAGCGTAAGGGCGCCATATGTCGATCTGGGGGGTCAAGCGGAAGGCACCACTACGGGATCACCCATCTTTACTATTAAAACACAAATATTGGCGCATTGAGTCGTACCTGCATATGAGAACGGGAGGGAATCAATGTCTTGATTCCCTCCCTGAATCTGACGATTCTTAAAGCGAAAGCGCAATGACGTGGGCACAGAATGACGGGCTTCCGCTTTTGCCGAGATCGAGTCTATAACCGATATAACGATCGATCACAGGCAAGTGTTTTGCAAAGACCATCATTGGAAACATAATCGGAAGCATAAGCAGCGGATACCAGAGGTTTTATGATTGCGTATTCTATTCGAAGAATTCTGATCACGATTCCAACACTCTTTTTCGTTGCAACGGCGGTATTTATTGCAATGCGCATTGCTCCGGGCGATCCGGCCGTGGCAATTTCCGGGGGTAAAACCACCGAAGAAGGTCTACAAGCGATACGGGTTCAACTCGGTCTGGATAAGCCGGTATGGAATCAGTATATCGACTATCTTAAAGGGCTCTTTCGTGGGGACCTTGGAAAATCCTATAAATCTAAAAAACCGGTTGCCGAGCTGCTGGCTATGAATCTGCCTTATACATTGCACCTTGTCTTTGCCGGCACACTTATCGGTATTCTCGCCGGACTTCCCATTGGTGTCCTGACTGCTGTGAAACGAAACAGTTTTTTCGACTATTTTTTTAGAGTTTTTTCCCTGGCCGGCGTTTCCTTACCCCTCTTTTATTTGGGATTGATTCTCTTGTTGCAATTTGCTCTGAAATTGCCCTGGTTTCCGACTTCCGGAGCCGGGACACCGGGAAATCTGTTTAGTCAACTCTATCATTTGATTTTACCGGGATCGGCAGCCGGTCTGCTGATGGCCGCCTACGTGGCCCGGGAAACCCGCTCATCGATGCTGGAAGTTTTATTGGCAGACTATATTCGAACAGCACGATCAAAGGGATTGAAAGAAGCAACCGTCCTTTATAAACATGCATTGCGCAACACCCTCGTCTCCATAATCACGTTGGTCGGCATTTATATTAATGTGCTGTTGGCAAGTTCCGTAATGCTGGAAGTGGTCTTTAGTCGACCCGGACTCGGTAGAATGATTTTAGGGGCAATTAAGCAGTATGATTACCAAGTGCTGCAATCTACGATACTCGTGTTTGCCGCTTTGATCAGTTTTGTCAATCTGCTGGTGGATTTATCCTATTGTATCATCAACCCGAATATTCGATTGGAGTAAGATAATTTATGACAGAGCAAAAGCAGCGATCCTCGGAATTGATCCGGTCGATCCGCGCATTTAAGCGCAATCGAACTGCAGTGATCGGAATGATACTTTTATCTTTTGTCTTGCTGCTTTGTGTTATCGGCCCATTCACCATGTCATATGACCCTACCGACCAGGATCTACGAAATCGATATGCCACCCCAAGTCTGCAATCCGGTCACTTCTTCGGCACAGACAGTTACGGTCGAGACGTATTGTCTAGAGTTGTCCATGGCACTGGAAAGTCTCTGTTATTGGCGTTGAGCGCCATTTCCATCAGTGCCGTAATCGGTTCACTCATTGGTATCATGGTTGCCTTAAAAGGCGGGATCCTCGATTACCTGGCAACGGAGTTCGTAAATTTCCTCATGGCTTTTCCCACGCTCCTGGTGGGATTGATCATGCTGGCTGTCTTAGGCGCGGGATACAATAACCTTCTCATCACGTTGTCATTTGTGTTTACCTATCGATTTATTCGGCTGTCTCGCAGTTTCGCATTGGGCATCAAAGGCAAAACCTACATCGAGGCTGCAAGAGCCATCGGGGTCGGCGATTTAAGAATTGTATTCCGTCACATCTTGCCCAATATCATAGGCGGGCTCGTAGCGATCGGATCTCTCTGGATCGCCGCTGCGATTCTGGCAGCCGCCGGTCTTAGTTTTCTCGGTATCGGCATTCAACCCCCCACACCGAGCCTGGGGAATATGGTACGAACCGGCATGTTGGATATTACCATAGCGCCATGGGTCACCATGTTCCCGGGATTGGCAATTCTAATCGTCGTACTGGCCTTCAACATGGTGGGTGACGGTATACGCGATGCCGTTGATCCAAGGCTGCGAAGTTAAAATTATGTCGATAACCGTGCCGTTAATCGAAATCAAAGATCTTAAAACCTATTTTTACACGGAAGATCATCTGGTAAGAGCGGTAAATGGAGTAGATTTTGCTATCGAACCTGAAAAAACACTCGGCATTGTTGGTGAAAGCGGGTGCGGAAAGTCTGTTACGGCGCTTTCGATACTAGGCCTGATCCCCTCACCCCCTGGTAAAATTGAGGCTGGGGAAATTCTATTCCACCGAAACGATGCGTTGGTCGACCTGACCAAGCTCGATCCTAAAGGGGGTGTGATGCGCTCGATTCGCGGAAACGAAATCGCCATGATTTTCCAGGAACCCATGACTTCGCTGAACCCGGTCTTCACGATCGGTAATCAGATTATGGAAAGCATTATTATCCACCAACGATTAAGCAAAGGTGCAGCCCGAAAGAAAGCCATTGAGATGCTCCAAGCGGTGGGAATTCCTTCGCCGGAACAGCGTGTCGACGAGTATCCGAGTCAAATCTCCGGTGGTATGCGGCAGCGGGCCATGATCGCCATGGCTCTTTCCTGTAACCCCGTTCTTTTGATTGCCGACGAACCGACAACAGCCCTCGATGTCACGATTCAGGCCCAAGTATTGAACCTGATGAACGATCTTCGGAGGGATTTTAAAACGGCCATTTTATTTATTACCCATGACCTTGGTGTCATCGCAAAAATGGCCGATGGTATTGCCGTGATGTATCTCGGTAAAGTTGTGGAAATCGGAACGGTACGGGATATTTTTCATAATCCCAAACATCCGTATACAAAGGGATTAATAGATTCCATTCCGTTGCTGACCACCAGGAAGAAAAAGCGCCTGGCGCCGATTGAGGGAGTCGTCCCCGACGCATTCGATATTCCACAGGGTTGCGGATTTCAACCACGATGTGCGCACGCAATGGAAATCTGCATCCGACAACTCCCCTACCTGAATGAAATAACACCCGGGCATCAGGTATCCTGCTGGCTCACAACGAATGAAGCATAGGTGAAAGAGATTGTCCGTTAATAAAACGCTTCTTGAGGTAAAGCAACTACGGAAATATTTCCCCGTGCGAAAAGGAATTCTAAAGCGTATCGTCGGCTATGTTAAGGCCGTCGACGAAGTTGATATGGTTATCAAAAAAGGGGAAACCCTCGGTTTGGTGGGAGAAAGCGGTTGTGGCAAAACCACAACGGGTCGAACGATCCTCCATCTGATCAAACCGACGAGTGGGACGGTTCTATTTCGCAGCAAAAAACTGGCGGATCCGAACGAAGCCCACAAAGTAGTAGATGTCGCCACCGCGCAACCGAAAACACTCAAATCCTTACGACAAGAAATGCAGATTATCTTTCAAGACCCTTCTGATTCATTGAACCCCCGGATGACGGTTGGGGCAATCGTTAGCGAACCGATGCTCGTTCATGGTACGGCTTCGGGTAGCAAGCGGGACGATCGCGTTCATGATCTATTGGAGGCAGTCGGCCTCAAACCGGATCATATGCGACGCTATCCGCACGAGTTTTCCGGCGGACAACGACAGCGGGTCGGGATTGCAAGGGCCTTGGCTTTGGATCCGCAGCTAATCGTGGCAGATGAACCGGTATCGGCTCTGGATGTATCCATTCAAGCGCAGGTGATCAATCTCCTGGAGGATTTGCAGGCGAAATTCGACCTAACCTATCTTTTCATTTCCCATGATCTGTGCGTGGTCAAACACACCAGCATGCGCGTTGCGGTAATGTATCTC
>JAHEHB010000374.1 GCA_024644775.1 Deltaproteobacteria bacterium | reverse complement strand
GAGAAAGTCTTGAGTGACAGTTTGCTTTGCTTTTCAAAGACGCGCCGGAAATCCTCCCAGGAAGCGTTTTTAAACAAGTGCTTCCTGTAGAGACTTCGCAACGCAGACCAAAAGGCCGTATCGCCGATTCTTTGGCGGACCATGTGAAGTATAATGGCCGACTTGTCATAACCGATGCTCTCGGTGACCGGATCCACGCGGCTGGTAAACCGCGAGAGGGGAAAAATCCACGGACTCGGTTCCGGGGGTTGGGAAATATCGAAGCATCTGCTGTCGATACGCTTCGGCGGACGCTTCGGATATGGGCTCTTGAACCAGGTAGCCGGCCCCATAGGTAGTCAGTCCCTCGCTCCAGTTGCCTCCTTTGGGATGTACACGAACGTCGTTTCCCCACCAACAATGGGCGATCTCATGCCCGGGACTTGTGTGGATATGGTGTCAGTGACCTTCAGCCGGTTCTCTTCCGGGAGCAACACGATTTCAAGCCGATGGAAAGCTTGCATACCAGCTCCAATTGACGCAGAAGCCATCATTATCCATGCAACAACGGTTAAGAGAGCGACTGCCGCACGGTGTGTGATGGTCATTCCTGATTTATAGATTGGTGGTTTCATGGTATATGTACAATCGCTTCACGTCAATATGGATACATTCCATCAGCCCCCCTGACGGATTACCTTCAAACATCAATCCCTTGCGCGATAAAGTCAAAAAATCCATGCCGTACAGACAGGACACCACCCAAATATTTAACAAATAACCTCGCATCTCTTGACCATCCTATCAAAATCAATGATATTATTTATTCCCAATGCTTTTATTTTTCCGAGAGGAAGGTCTAAATGCCTGATGTGCTTTTGACAACCGTCTGTCGCCCTTTCGGCGGGAAGGGAGAAGGGGATTCCGTCGGAGCGGAATTGTTTCATGCCCAAGTGACACGAAGTCAGGGAATTTTCAGCTACCGCCAGGTCATCCGTTGTTGGGGGCTTGATTATATTGCCGAGAACATTAATTCGCCTACCGTAGTTCTTCATTACCCGTCCGAGCGCGAATTGATCCGAGAAATCCTGAAACGACGGTACGATTATATCGGGATTAATTTTGTTGTGGCAACATTCCACAAAGTCCGCCGGATGACCCGAATTATTCGCCGGCATTCGCCTCGGTCAAAGATTATCCTCGGTGGTTATGGAACCGTTCTATCTAATGAGGTTTTAGATCAATACACCGATTTAATCTGCCGGGAGGAAGGCATCGATTTCATGCAAAAACTCCTGGGAGAACACCCGGTCTCACCTATCCGTCACCCCTATTCACCCATTGAATCGCCACGGGTCTATTCCCTTCCAATGAAAACGAAAGTGGCGCACATTACCGGGGGACTTGGCTGCCCCAACGGTTGCGACTTCTGCTGCACGTCTCACTTTTTTAAACGGAAATACATCCCCTTTATTGAAAGCGGCCGGGAACTCTACGATACGATGCGGCTTATGGAGCACCAGGCCCTGAAAGCCGGTGATACAATCAGCGGTTTCATCTTCATCGACGAAGACTTTTTCATTCATGAAAAACGAGCCCGGGAGTTCCTTGATTCTGTTCGTGAGGGGGGGGTGGCATCCACGATTATGGGTTTTGGCAGTGTACGGGGTTTGTCCCAATTCACAGCCGATGAGATCGCTGAGATGGGTTTCGATACGATCTGGACAGCCTTTGAAGGTGTGGAATCGGGATATAAGAAACTTCAAGGAAAAACACTCGATGTGCTTTATCGGGATCTTAAATCCCGCGGGGTGGCGCTTTTGACTTCCATGATCATCGGGTTTCCCTATCAAGATCGAACCCAGGTATTGGAAGAGTTCAAACAACTTACGGAACTGGGTCCTTCACTCTGGCAGATCCTTATCTATTTTGCTTTTCCAGAAACCCCTCTTTATCAAAAAGCCCTTGAGGAGGGACGCTATCTAACCCAATATCAGCATCAACCCGATTACCGCACGTTCGACGGATTTTCCATGCATTTCAAACACGCCCACTTCACTCCGAGTGAACTGGAAGACCTTCAGAAAGAATTGTATCGTGAATGCGTTGAAATCCTTGGCCCTTCTCTGGTAAGGGTCCTGAGATCATGGTTCGAAGGCTACCAAAACTTGAGGCATTCTTCACGACCGCTTCTGCGTGGTCGAGCAGAACGAATGCGCCGCTATGTCCGAAGCGCCTTGCCTGGTATCTATCCTGCGATCTGGTTCGGACCCAACCGGGACAGAAGAGCAGAAGCGAGACTGTTTTTAAAAGAAATCGAAAAGGAACTCGGACCACTTTCTATCAATGAACGGCTTCAATGCTGGGGCACTGTCCCGCTATCATTCTGGACCTGGATAACCGAAAAACTGGGCCTTTTTCAACAGCCGAAGCTTCTCAGGGTTGAACATCGCTTATGACCCCATCTTGAACGGTTGCGGTGTTAGGATACGAAAACAGAGCTCATTGGGGGTGATGCGCTCAAGGTTCGCCGCATTCGAGAAAACGGTAAAAACATCGGAAACATGACACGAAATGATAATGGATGATCGAAACGTGTGAATCGTTTTGACATATACCGTTTGGAAATCATCCCCATTCGACGGCGGTTCAGGCCAAAATTATAATACCCAACCCTGGATGCCGAACGAAAATGAACGATTTGGGCGGCATCGTCAAAGAGAAACGTCACGTTATCTATGAAACGAAAGAATTGGGTCTTAAATTGGGCATGAACATAAGTATCCGAAGATATCTATGATCTCCGATCGTTTTATGTGTACCTGAATTCAATTTAGAAGAGTACCATGAACGTACCGATGAGCATGGCAGACAACGCTTTCCTGCCGGATCGACCGATTTGATATGGCATTCGCAGGCTTGATAAGAAAGTCTGAGTTCTAAAGATTATGGAAATGAAAAAGCGCAGCGGAAAGCCATTTCCCACTTTGCTTGAACTGGGTTGCGGTTGGGGCTCTCTGTCGCTTTGTGTGGCAAGGCATTATCCAAATAGTCAAATCGTGGCTGTTTCCAATTCCGAATAGCCTGTCAGGAGCTGTGGGTATATCGCAATGGAACCGAATGGATAGTATCTCACTACCTTTTGCGTAAAAAATAAGCAATTCCAGCAATGATTGCCGGATTTTGGTGGTGACCATCATTTCTTTTGATAAAAACTTGTAACTAAAATAAGTGCATATTTAACAAAAAGCATTTTCGGTTGAGACCGGGTTGGATTTTCTCCGAACTACAAACAAATGTGAAAAATTTTCTGTTTTACAGAATCACCACAAATAACCATGAAAATAGATCTGTTAATGGATGTACGGGACTATTGCAAAGGCATGGAAACCGAGATGACCGCGTGGAAAGCAAAACTCTATGATGTTGTGAGGAAGGTGGATAAAATTGGCTCGGGCGATAAAGAAAAAGTTCTACCGAACATTGAAGACCTTCATACGAAAATCCCTTATTCTGAACGCTTTTCCCTCAGGATCTCATGATGGGCGCTTTCCGGGCCGTCCAAAAACAAAAAAGAGTCGAACTCGACACATAAAAAGGCGACACCCCTGTTGCGAATGAAATTTTGCAGATCCGGGTGATGGCGGTTGAAGGCTGCTTTCACTTTTGAGATTTTATCATCATGCTCAAGAATGTAACAGGTGCCCGTCAGGGTTAGTGCTTGCGTATTATTACGTGTTTGTTCGCCTCGTGTATCGATCAGCAAGCTGACGCTTGGATGACGCTTGATATTTCGATATTTCTTGGTGTCCCTTGGCGTAACTAAAAAAAGCCGGTCTGCAGTCTCCAGAGTGATATAGGCCATCAGTGAGCAATGCGGCTTATCGCCATCCGTTGTTGCCAGGACGCAGCTGCTTTTTCGTCTGAGCAACGATTTCATGTTTTCGATCATACCGTATCGATACCCGGGAGTTTTCTGTTTTTTGCGCGAGTCGTGTTAACATCTACCGTTGTCATTTAACTTTACCACCTTTGCGGCGGCGCAACAACTGCAAAACGGCTTGTGAAATTTTTAGTTTATAGGGGTCGACTTTACAACAAATTCATGCTATGCAGTAACAATTGGCTTAAATGTTAAGATACCCTGCCAAACCCAAAGTGCTATGGAAGAATAAACCCATGGAAAATCCTATCAAAAAGGCATAGGTTACTGTCTGCTAGGCAATAATACCAGATACAACGGGGGGCACGCCGTTAAGTCACCACACCGGCAAAATCGCCTTCTAAATCACATTTTGGTAAGACCCAAAACCAGGGATATTCACACGAAACCAAAGATCAAGTGGAGTTACTTACCAATCCAGCTTTCGGAAAGAATCCAATGTGGCTGTCACATAAAAATTGGGTTTAATAAGTGCGGATTTGACAGAATGTGAGGATGAAATATTCTTCATAGTATCAGTTAAAAATTGATTTCCTTGATTTGACCCTACTTGCCAATTAAACTTGACTGTACCCTATACAATTCTGTATATGAATCTTATATCTGCGTCCAATTAAAATTTTGATAATTTTAATTGGACACATTTATTACGGTAGGGGGTCATTTTTCAAAAAATTTATCAACACTAAGGAGTAAACATGCCATTCATTAACATGGAAAATCTCGTCAGCTATAGTCCATTGGTATACCAACTCGTGGGGCAAATCCTCGTTTTAGGCTTCGCCTGCCAAGCGGCCGGATTCATTTTCTTCCTGACCACCATAAACGCCAGCGCTCCACGCTATCGCTTCGTCTCCATTCTAGGCGCCGTCGTTATGGTCTCGGCCTTCCTGCTGCTCTTCCATCAATGGTTAGTTTGGGAAGAGTTCCTCGTATATCGGGATGGCATGTTTCATCCTGAAAACGGAATCTTTTCCAATGGGTTCCGCTACCTCAACTGGGCCATCGATGTGCCGATGCTGCTTTTGCAGTTGGTCATCGTACTGGGCTTGATTTCTCAGGATTCTCTGCGTCGGGGCAAGCAGTTCGTCATTTATGGCTTGCTCATGATTTTTACCGGCTACATCGGGCAGTTTTACGAAACCTCGAACATGTTTCAACTCTGGTCGTGGTTTGTCATCAGTTCGGTTTTCTACATTCTGATTCTCGTGCTCGCGTGGAACCTCATCGGCGAGGCCCTGCCGAAACTTCCATCCAAAGCCCGCACCAAAATGCAGGTTGTGCGCTGGTGGTTTATCATCGTCTGGAGCTTATATCCTGTCGCTTACATCCTGCCTTTTTTCAGCGTCTCGGAGTACTCGGTGGCTTGGCGTCAAGGTCTTTTCACCCTCGCCGATATTCTCTCAAAGGTCATATACGGGGCAATTATCACTTTCGTGGCTATCGACCGGAGCATCGAGGAAGGCTACAAGCCGTCCTTTGCTTGGTTAGGTAGGGAGAAGGAAACACAAAAATAGGCATGAGGGCTTGATCTATGTGCGCCTCGCGCAACGGCCAAAATGATCGATCGACCAATAGGAGAT
>JAHEHB010000057.1 GCA_024644775.1 Deltaproteobacteria bacterium | reverse complement strand
CCTCCCTCAATCCCCAATGTTGGTGACTTAAGAGAAAGCATGCTCGTTGAAATATTATAACCATCTATAATCATTTAAAATAATTAAAAATAGATATTGAAACAACTCTGGGTTTGTGCTATGAATTTCTTAGTAATTTTAACCATTTTTTATGCATATTTTTTGGATAAAATAAAGAAATGGAGGTCATTATGGCACAGCAATTGCTTTCAGAATGTATGCCAACCACCTGATTACACACAATATTTCATCAATATCATTCCCAAAGACATTGACTCTTGCCACAAGCTGTCCCCAACGGATTTCACCAGAAATCGCCACTTGCCTTTTTCCAAACTCGTTACTTTTACCCTTTCCCTTGCGGCAAGTGGCACCAATCAAGGCGTTGATACCAAATCGGGTCAATTCTTTAAAAATGCGCGTCGCAGTGGACTATGGCCAGATGCCACCGCGGTGGATCGCAGCAGCGTTTCTAAAGCCCGCCGCAAAGTGGCCTGGCAAGTTTTCCCCGATATCCTCGCTGATGCGCTTGACCTCGCCTATCGCTTGTGGCCCCAGGATGATAGCAACTATTTATGGCACCAGATGTCGGTTTACGCATTAGATGGTTCCAAATACAATCTGCCGGCCACCGATGAAATTCGACAAACATTTGATCCCCATAGTGGCTTGCAAAACGATGGTAAAGGTCATTATCCGCAATGTCTGGTTTCAACGGTTTATGACGTCTTCAGACGGCTTCCGATTGCCAGAACAGTCGTTGGAGCCAACAGTTGTGAGCGCGAAGAGATCAAAAAGCTTCAGGGCTTTATACCTGAAAAAAGTGTTTGGATGTTTGACAGAGGATATCCCAGTTATGAATCGATCCATTATTTGACGCAAAATTATCCGGGCTATTTCCTTTTTCGCTCCCCGGCCACCAGCACCTTTCCGGCGGTAGAGGCCTTTATTAAAGGGGGCAAAAAAGAAGCTGTCATCTGGATTACCCCTTCAAATAGATTCAAACGCAAAGTTAGTCTCAAACAACGAACAGAGCTAAAGCCGATTAAGCTTAGGATCATTAAGCTGATAAGCCCTGATGGAACGGTCTCTGTGCTGCTAACTGATCTTTTTGGCAAAAGAAAGTATGACTGTGATGAAATCATAAACCTATACTTTCGGCGTTGGCAAGTAGAAAGTTATTATCGCGATGAAAAAGTGACGCTGGAAATTGAAAAGTTTCATAGTAAAACCGTCAATGGAATCCTTCAGGAACTTTATGCGGTGATGATCATGAGTGTCATCTGCAGAACGTTAATGGTGCTGTGCTCAGAGTTGTTTTTTTCAGGAAAACAACACCTACAATTTAAAAATGCAATATTGACGCTGGCCTCGGAAGCTGCTTTTCTTGTTGCAGATGATGCTCAAAAAGCAGCAACGATATTTAAAGAGATTTTAGTAGAGATCGCACGAGTAAAATATTATCGACCGAAAACCCCACGCCCTGGTCAACCCAGAGTCAATAAAAAGTCGCTTAATAAGTGGAACCAAAACAAGATAAAAAAATCAGTGGCGCATGCTTAAATCAACAGTATTGGGGATTGAGGGAGGGGGACAAGGCGATAAAATCGGTCTTACCTTTGTCTTGGTTATAGAACCGAAAATCAACCATAGACCTGAAAATCAAAATTCGAAAATCGAAAATCTACTCCAGCCTTCCTTCTCTATACGCAGTGATGTATTCCATACAAAAATCATCCTTACCGGTCACCGCCAGCGCGGCTTTCAGCGACCCATAAAGCGGTTTGTCGGTGGGATCCAATATTGCCGAATCTAGACCTCGGACGACGGCAGATACCAGAAACGTTCGGTTGATAAGCTTTCTGATAGGAAGCCCATGGGACACATTGGTCAAACCACAAGTGGTATGGACTCCCGGAAACTCTTTCATAATCCCCTCGATGGCATCAAGGGTTGCCACCGCAGACTGTGTATTGGTGGCCAAGGGATATGCCAAGGGATCGATATACAGGTTCTCAATCGGAATTCCCGCATCGGTAACCCGCTTGACGAGCTGCTCGGCCATCTTCAGCTTGTCATCCGCAGTGTCCGCCATGGTATCTTCCGACTGGCAGAGCCCGATCACCTTGGTCTTATTTTCAGCGACGATGGGGAGGATTCCCTCTATTCGCTCAGGTTCCAGGGTGATGGAATTGATTAACGGGGTTTTGTTCACCAAAGGGACCATCGCTTGGATCACCGCCGGGTCCGGACTGTCGATGCAAAGCGGCTTTTCGGTGACCTGCTGGACGGCTTCAATGATCCATTTCAGTTTTTCAGCTTCTTCGCCCACAAAGGTGCCGGCGTTCACATCGATATAATCGCCCCCGGCTCGATCCTGGTTCTTGGCCTCATTTTGGATAAACTTGGTATCTCCGGAGGAAATAGCTTGAGCAATCGATTTTCGGGATGCATTAATTCTTTCAGCGATAATCAGCATATCAAAAACTCCTATGTTAAAAGTTGAAATCGACTCTGTTTACAAACTGCTCAGTCTTCTACCAAGTATTCGGGTATTTCAGCGATAAGAATGGTATTCACACCATCGGTGTGTTATCCCCACACTGCAGCTGAAAGAAATGCTTAGGTATTTGACCGAATTTATACGTACGCTTATGGGCAACTTCTTAGTGAGGCATAAAAAAATGCGCTTTGAATGTCAAGACTGAAAACGAGGGCTATGGGATGCGCAATGAAATATTTGAACGCTCGAACTCATTCGATCCTAAGAGGCGAATCTAACGGATACCGTTCCGTATCCTCGGGATTCCCTTCGTCGAAACGAAACATAATAAACTCGCCCGATCCTCCGATGGCGGTTCTTGGCGCATGCCAGATTCCGGGGTTGTAGTTAACGGCCTGAGCGCCCTCGGCAATAAATGCCGATAGGTTTTTGATATCGGGATTTCCGGCATGGTGCGAAGGACAGACGGCAACAAGCTGCCGGGTACAGTTTAGCGGTATGAAGGTTTGATTTGAATAGAGGTGCCGTTCCAGCTCCTCCACGTAAACCGGCATGGCCGCAACAGGGACCCTCATAAACGTCATATTGGGTGTTGCATTTAGACGAAGATTTGCCATGTGAGCAGCAAAGTTGTGACGTTCCGGGCCCTCACCCTGCCCCATCAGAACCTGACCGTATGGTGCAAATGCCTCAAGGGTCAGCGGATTGGCTTTGATGATCATATCGACACATTCCAATTAAAAATCTATAGAGTCAATGGGAATGTTCCTTGATTAACTAACCACCGGGCAGTTTTCAACAGTCGATAGTCATCTCCCCGGGATACCGTTAGTTGGACGCCGATGGGCATGTTGTTTTTTCCTTTCAGCAGGGGCAGGCTAATTGCCGGTACCCCACACAATGTCCAAATCGTACAAAATATGGGGCTGCCTGTCGACTCCAGTCCAACAAGCGCTTCACCGGTTGTGGATGGAGTCAGAATGGCATCGTATACTGAAAACACTTGATCTAGTTCACTGTTTAACCGGGCAATACTCTCTACGGCCGTGTTGAAGTCCACTGCCGTGTATTTTTGTCCCCGCTCGATCATTTCACAAAGTGTTGAGCTTAATCGATCCTTTCCGGCGGTGTATTCCGGCTCAAAACTTTTCGCCAGGTCTGATTCCATGATGGTCCGGTGCCACATAACTGCCTCGTTAAATATCTTAGGAAGCTCAACTTCATCAATGGTATGGTCCAAATACGCTACAAGGTCACGGAAGACTTGTTGGGTGTCTTCCGTTGCTTGGTCCCACACCGGTGTTTTTACAAAAGCCAACCGGGGTCTCGTTGGTGGTCCTTCACCCACTGCCTCCATGAGATTCGGCTTCGCCTGAGGCTTTACATCAGGATCCTTGTTATCAAATACCATGAGCTGCTGCGCGATCAATGCAATATCCTCCACCGTGCGTCCGAAAACACCGATTTGATCAAGAATCCGTGATTGTTTTAAAACCCCGCAGCGAGATATCCGGCCATGAGTTGGCTTGTATCCGTAGACACCGCAATACGACGCAGGCCGAATAACGGAACCGTTTGTCTGTGTCCCGATGGTAAGCGGCACCATAAAAGCAGCCACAGCAGCCGCAGATCCGCTTGAAGATCCGCCGGGCGTTCGTTCAGGATCATGCGGATTCTTTGTTTTTCCGGGTGCATATACAGCCATCTCAGTGGTGACGGTTTTACCCATAATCACCGCACCGGTCCGGCGGAGCAAAGAGACGGCGGTGGCATCTTCTGTGGGCTGTCGGCCCTTGTGCAAGATGGTACCATTTTCCGTCGGCATGTCAGCAGTATCGAAAATGTCCTTTATACCCACCGGAATTCCATGGAGAGGTCCCATATATTTCCCGGTTTTGAGCGCCTGATCTGCCTCACGAGCCTGTCTCAACGCATCATCCGGATCGAGATATGTCCAGGCGCAAACCGTATCTTCCATCTCGTCGATACAATCGAGACAAGCCCGGACCAATTCCTCAGATGTAATCTTTTCGGCACGAATGGCAGCTGCCGCCAGTACGGCATTCATCATGTTCAATCCCATTGTTTGCTCCTGGTTCTTTTATCGATTGTTTGAAACCCCTTGAGTTTCAGCAAATGCCTCCAAAGCCTTTACAAAACATTCCATGGGAGCGGCAGTGAGACCGGCACCAATCTGCCCCACGCCGGGTCGCTTACATGCAATACCGGTATTGATCACCGGCGTAATCCCAGTTTCCACAACTTTCCGGATGTCGATCCCGAGGGGCGTTCCACGGAAATTTAGGAAAGGAATCTTAAATGTTTCGTGCTCCGTTGCTGTAATTTCAGACATCTTCAAGGTTGTCTCCACCGCAAATTGAGGGGTGCCGCCAATATATTCCACAACGGCAGGCGCGCCGGCCATGGCCAATGAACCCAGTCCCGCCGTCTCCGTGATGGCCGAATCTCCAAGGTCCGGATTCGCGTCTTCGGGCCCGAATCCGGGAAAATATACCCCCTCAATGATGGGTGCCGGTGCCGTGAACCACTGATCCCCAGTGCCACTAACACGAATACCGGTTTCGGTGCCGTTCCGGGCAATGGCTGTCACAATCGTCGAACCTGGAATCCCGCTTCCGGCATCCAGCATGCCCTTGCATCCGGCCATTACACTGTTGAGAACAAAGTGACCGGCACTCTCAATGAAGTTGACCGCTGTAATCACCTCATCCTGTTTTCCCACTGCAACGAGGTGTGGGACCAACGCGATGAGAAATAGAGCGTTGCTGGCCTTGTTCCGGTTGTGTAGCTCATCACCCATTTGAACTGCCTGGGCAATGATGTTCTTAATATCAATCCCGCCTGCATGATGAATCGCTTCCTTGAGAAGTGGCGCCAGCTCATGGTTCATCCATCTGAGCTTTTCCACTACTTCGTCATCGTAGGCACCATGCCGTAGAACTTTTCCAACTCCCATATAAAGTGTGGCATACGTCTCGATATCATACTTGTCATTTCGAACCACATGAACTTGCATGGATGGTGTAATAATTCCGGACATGGGACCAATCGCCCGGTGGTGATGGCTCGAGTCGAATCTAATCTTACCGCTTTCTGCGATGGAAATTGCGTCTTCGGGGGTTTTGGCCCATCCTTCAAACATGCATGCGCCGATAATGGCCCCTCGCACCGGACCGCACATTCGGTCCCATGTCAACGGTGGGCCGGCGTGAAATACGGTAAAATCCTCCATCCCCGGCACCACATCACGGGCGACACGGATATCAACCAAAATGGCAGTGCTCTCCTGAATTTTCTTAAGACATTCCTGATTGGCAGCTTTAATACTCATAAACTATCTCCTTACGACAATTTACCCGGACAATGGCTAAACTACCGATCCGTCCGCCAGGTATGCGAATCGGCGTCGCTTTATATGAATAATAATTTATCTGGTTATCTATAAAAATCAAATTGGACTATCGATCCTGGATAACCAGATAAATTATTTAATCCTCATCATCCAAACGTGCTAAGAGAGCCGCCAACCGGGTGTTGCCTCCAGTGGGTGGATGCCAGTCCACCTGTATCACCTCCACGCCCTGGCAGCGAAGATCCTCCGTAAAACTTTCAAGCCCAATGTTGATGACACGAAGCGTGTCGCTAAAAATATATTCCAGACTCATCGTTTATTCTCCAACAGTTTATGGGTAAGCTCCGGTTTGATCAGAAGGGTTGCAAAGTATGCTGCCTCGGCATTGGTCGGCAACACTTCAACTCCAGCCGCTTCCAGTTGGGCTGTCTGCCTGGCAATACTCTGTGGATCCGATGCGGTTCCGATCACCGATGCCACTGCGAGTAGTTGTCTTCCGTCAGCCTCAGCGGCACACCGAGCGTTTTTGTAAGCATCTACCAACAGCTTCGCCGGCTCCGGATGTGACCCTTTGCCAAGGACAAGATCAAGCAGTAGAACACCCACATCCGATTTCAACCCCGCTTCCGATATCATCTCCGTGCGTACCTGAGGATCGATCATGGGATGCGGTCTCCCCACCGTATAAACATCGTCTCCAAGGTCAACAATCCAATGTGGGTGGTCACTCGTGTCTATATCTTGGTTGAGTCTCACCGGTCCAAGTAGAGGCTCTATCAAAAACTGTGTTTCATATGCGAGTGTTCCTCCGGTAAAAAGCCCCAAAATCCCAGAGCCTTTCGGTAAATGTCGTTTCTGAACGCGTCCCAATCTTGTTTGTACGCCCTCGGGATCACTAAAATATGCGGGTGACCACTCTTTGTTATTGAGCTTGGCAATGACCGCATCGGCTGCTCCATCCAGCGTTTTTACCCAGGTCGTACGACTGCCTTTGGTTTCGGATGCCCCGATACAACAGGCCACCGTCGGTTTATCTGTTTTTTCCAATGCGTCTTCAAGTTTTGGCAGAATCGCAGGATGTGGGGGTTTAGAGATCAGAACCACGGCCTCGGTCCCCAAATCCGAAGCCAATGCCTCGATGGCAAAAAGCGTCATCATTCCAGCGACTTCTTTAGAAAGATCTCGACCTCCCACGCCGATTCCATGAGAAATTCCTTCGCCAAGAGCGGCCAATCGAGATACGACAGCCTGGAGTCCCGTGCCCGAGGCCGCCACACAACCGATACGTCCCCTCGATACTCTATTTGCAAACCCAAGACCGATGCCGTTCAGATAGGCGGTACCCTGGTCCGGCCCCATGCATAGGAGCTGACGTTTGAGCGCTTCTTGTTTTAATTCGATCTCTTCTTCCAGCGAAACATTGTCACTGAAAAGAAATACATGAAGTTCTCGGCGAAGCGCACGCATGGTCTCAAATTTAGCGTAGGTACCCGGTACGGATATGGTAACCAGGTTGGCACCCGGCATGTGACGAAGTGCGGTGTCCAAGGTTCGAGGCCTGAATTCTCCGGATTCCTCAATCGCCTGACGCCGGGCCATCAAGCGTTCTTTGGCTGCGGTAAGTGCCGCCTCCGCCTCTTTCTCATTTTCGGCATCCACGGTAAGAATCAGGTCGTTCGCCTCGGCGCTTCGTCCCTCATCGGTGGTCATTCCGATTTGTTCGAGCAATGCATGATTGGAAGGTGTCCCCATAAATGCGGCAAATTCACGAACCCCTGATCTGGTGCGAATCTGTCCGGCGATGCGCATTAAAATGACCGAATCCTGATAAAACGAGGTTAAAATTTCGGTTTTTATCGTCATGAAGATCTCCTAAAAACGAACCGATAAGCTTTTTTTCAATTGGGGTACAGATTTGCTTCTAAAAATGCGTTACAGGTCATTACCACACCGGCCAGCAGGTCCCATCCTGATGTATGACCGATTGTATCGACGGCGTTCAAGCTTCTATTGAGCGCCTCGGTGTCTGCGGTAAACAGAATCGAAAGTATCGTATGCAATTGTTCACCACCAACACCCCGTGCGGCACATCTGAGATGCGCCAAGCTAATGGCGTGCGTTCGAATGTTCGCCTTGGCAAATATATATTGTCCCAATGACTGAGCCATCTTCGGGTGACCGAACGCATGGAGGGCCACCATAACACCGGCTAAAAAATCATCCCCCGATGGCGTGAGTCCTGAACCGAGACCGATAAGAATATCCATCTTTTGAGATGGCAAAGACATTTCAGTACGATGTGACGACATCCCGCCTTTGAGCCATCGAGCCAGAGATTGAATCCCATCCCAGGCAATTTCGATAAGAGGTGTCTTGGGTGCAGATTCCCCTCCCCGCTTTGAATGGTCTTTTGTCAGAATCCAAATTAACGGATTAAAACCATCCGTATGACGATAGTTGGCAGCCGTTTCATGTAAAGCGTCTAGCCCCTGTACGAGCGTGTTCTTATCCCACTGTGGTAAGGGTTTCGGTTTCCAGTCGCATACACATTCAAATGTAAAGGTGAGTCTTTCGCCGATTCGAAAAATCTCACCGTCATATATGCCGGATTCACCGCGCCATAACCCGCTGATCTCCCAGTTTATCGTATCTGCCGCAGTACACACTGCATTTAAAGGCCCGGCACCGATAGAAAATGAGCCGATGCAAATAAGCAATCCCTTTTCGTTTTGACAATAGAAGCTTCTTTGGAAAACTGCCAACACATACCAACGTGATCCGGGAGTTAACGCCGACCGGGCCATCTCTCCGATTGATGTCACCGGGATGGTATTTCTATCTTTCGGAAACCATACCGGTCGATTCAGGTTTCGGTGAGTGATGGTTTCAGTGAACATCAGGTACGATTTGGGTTCCCGTTTCTACTTGCAAAGCAGACGGGGCGACTTCTAAATGAGCGATAATGACGCGTTTGCCCCCACCGGCAAGGAAGCTGATGGCGGCTTCAATTTTAGGTTGCATGCTGCCCTCGGGGAAATGCCCCTCCTTTCGATTGAATCACATCTGGCGCGGCAGCCAGAGCACAATTTCCGGAAACGCTATCAACAACAAGGTAAACGCCATCATTATGAATACGAACGGCAACGCTCCCCAAATCGTGTCGCTGAGATCTCCCCCGTCGCGTCGGACGCCTTGAATCACAAAAAGATTCATCCCCACCGGCGGTGTGATCATGCCGATTTCACTCATCAGGACAATGAACACACCAAACCAGATGGCATCGCCACCAACGGCCGTCACGATAGGATAGGCAATGGGAATAGTGGCCACCTGTATTGAGAGGACGTCAAGGAAACATCCCAAGATCAGATAAAACACAATCAGTATCAGCAACAGTTGATTCAAAGACAAATTCTTCGACGTTACCCACTCGGTCATCAATTGAGCCACACCGACCAAACTGAGTAAGAGGTTGAGGACAAATGCGCCCACAATGATCAGCAGGATCATGCCCGTCAACTGGGCAGACCGCAAGAAACAGGAATTGAGCACTTCAAATGTTAGCCGGCGCCTCTTTATTGCAAACAAAAGGGCTGTGATAATACCGAGCGCAGCCGATTCGGTCGGAGTGGCGATACCGAAATAGATGCTACCCATGACCACCGTGAATATGACCAAAGGGGGAATCAAGGGCGGCAACGCCGCGATGCGCTCCTGCCAGGTTGGAGGGGTTTCATTCCGAACACCCCGGGCCCTCACATTAATGATAAAGATATACGTCATGAAAGACAACGTGAGCAGGATGCCGGGTATCACGCCGCCTACGAATAGTTTGCTGATGGAATTATTGGTCAAGCTCCCGTAGATCAGCAATGCGATACTGGGTGGTATCAAAATTCCGAGTGTTCCGCCGGCTGCGAGTGATCCGAGTGCTTGTCTTTTGGAGTAACCTCTTTTATCAAGCTCCGGCAGGGCAACGTTTCCGATGGTTGCTGCACAGGCAACCGAGGATCCGGTGGTTGCTGCGAAAAGCGCTGAGCAGCCGATGTTCGTATGTACAAGACCCCCCGGTAACCTTCTGAGCCAAACGGACAGCCCCCTGTACATACCATCGGCGATGCCCGTACGAAGAAGCAGCTCACCCATGAGAATAAACAACGGAACAGCGGTTAAGATATTTTCGTTTTGAACCCCCCAGACAACGTTTCCAATGGAGTTGATAAAGGGAGAACCGAAAACGAATAACCCTCCCACCGTGCCCATCACCACCATGACAACCCCTATGGGAAGACCCATAAGCAGTAGTCCCAGTCCAATGAGAAAGGCAATAAATATCGTTCCAATATCCATGATACATCTCCCAGCCACAATCAACGCCGTGCGGCATCTTCCAATTCTTCCTCCAGTTCTTCTTGGGTCGCCTTGGGTTGAAAGGCCTCCTGCAGTTGATCCAAGCGGCGGGTGAATAAAAGCTTTGTGGCACGTCCCGCTAAGACAACGGCAATGGCAGCAAACACAACCAGTCCTGCAAACCAAAAGCTCTGGGGATATACGAGCGGTGTTGCCCATGGGGTGGGGGCCGTGCTGTGATAGCTTATGGTATCACGGATAATCCCAAAAGAAGTCCACGCAAGAAGCAATCCGAAGAGGGCAAGCGTCACAATAGCCAGCCAGTTTAATATTGCCTGTGTTGTTCCCGACAAACGGTAGTGAATGATATCGATACGCATGTGATTGCGACCCACCAGAGCGACACAAAAAGCCAGGCAAGACCCCACTGCCAAAACATAACCACCCAGCTCATCGGCACCCTGAAGCGACATGGCAAATACCTTACGCATGATGACTTCAGTGGTAACAAAGATGGACAGCCCCACACACAAGTAGCCAAATATGCAGCTGAGTATCTTCGAGAGGAGATTCATCTTTTTCTCCGGAATATCTTGGGAAAGACATCAACAAAAAAGCTCACTGGACGTGCTGCCGTAGTGGATACACCAGACGCCCAGTGAAACCTTAATTTGCGGTTTCTTTACTGGGCTTCGAGGATGGGCTCAACAATCTCTTTCCATTTCTTACCGGCTCCAGGATAGCTTTTTTCGGCAACCTTTGCCCAAGTCGGATACGAAATCTTCATGACCGCATCGGACACCAGCTTCAAATCTTCCTTGCCGACCGAAACCTCTTTCATGTTGTACTTCGTGACTGTCTCACAAGGCTCCTTGCCAACATTGCACCGTAGGGCGTCATTGAAGATCTCTTCGGAATAGTCCCAGATGTCCGCACACAGCTTGTCGATGGCCGCCTGTAACTTTTTCTGCTGATCGGGTGTCAATTTATTCCAGGAGTTTATATTCATCGCATAGCCATTGAATCCGACCTGGAATCCGATGGGCATAAAGTACTCGGTTACTTCGGGCCATCCCGCTGAATTGGCGGAGCTTGCACCGGTAATCGCGGCATCCACAACCCCACGAGCCAATGCCTGTTGAACTTCCGAGAAACCAATGGGTACCGGAATCGCTCCCAGGCTTTCGACGAACATGGCAAGGCTCTGGTCATAGACACGCACTTTTAGGCCTTTTATATCCCTAAGACCCGAAATCGGCTTCTTTGAGAATAAAACTTGGGGACCGAACGGCCAAAGTCCCAACAAACGTGAGTTGAATCTTTCCCTTAATCGGGCGTCGAAATGCGGTTTATACGCATCATAAACCTTTTTTGCCATTTTGTAGTCGGGATTCAATCCCACAAGGTCCTGTCCCAGAAGAAACGGTTCGTCTCGCGCCGCCTGAGCCGTGCGGATCGAAACGATATCGAAAAGTCCGTTTTTGAGGACACGAAGCGTCTCTTCGGATTTAATGCCCGTCACATCGATCGGTTTGTAATTGCAGTCGATATCAAGACCGGTGTTTTCTGTAAATTTTTCAAAAAAGGGTTGTTCCTTGTTTTTTTGAATCAACCCCGTAGCCAATGGTTGTCCGAGGACTTTAAGGGTCGTTTTTGCTGTCGCAGAATGAGCACCCATACTCATAGCGATTGCCACAGCTGCTACAAAAACCAGCGTCTTTTTCATGAGATTCATGATGTTCCTCCTTGTTCCGTTAAAAAGTAAAAATTGAGGTTTCGATGAGTCAAAACCGAATGGGTTCGAGGATGATGACGGGCGCCCCGAAATAGAATAGAATGGATCATCGGCATCCTCATTCCCTCGACGCAATTCCATCGGTCCTCACCGGCTTTTAAAGTTACCATTATCTCAGAAGCATATCAATATCCGATACGCTTACCCAATTCCTGTTACGGCCATTGTTCCCATAACGATTTGATAAAGGCCGAAACCCAACCGTGCAACGGCAGCAATCATGCGAAGGATTCGATTGATATTTGGATTTATCGACAAACCTGTGAGAAAATTGTGTGAGGATCAACAACACCAGCGCGATGATCGGGCCGTCCGTAATTATCGGTGCAAAAACCGCAGGCAACGTTCGCTTCCAACCGTTTTGAAGAGACTTAGACAATAAAAACGCCTGAAACGGTCCGGGCATAATGGTGGCGGATAATGCCAACGCCGCACCTTGAAAAACATAGAGTATCATGAATTTCTATACCGAAAAACTTGTGAATCTTTGCGGCAAAATATCTAAATTCAACATTACTAACCAATGACAGAGGGATTGGGGAATTGAGGAATTTAGGGATTGGGGGATTAAGGATTTCGAATTTTGAATCAGATTTGCAATTCTTAACTCGGACAAGCCGGAACCCCAAACGTATTGGACCACCAAGAACGAGAAGTGCACGAGGTGGATAATTTAGAATGATATTATTATTTCCTCTCAATCTGTGTGTATTTTGTGGCAAAAAATTTTTGCCACAAAATACACACATTTCATAACTGACGGACGAAATCCCCCGATCCTCCGATCCCTAAAACCTCAATACCCAAATCCCTCAATCCCCCAATTTAAGAAACAACATAAGAACGAAAATCATAAACCCGAGGCTTGACAAAAAAAACGCTCCGGCGAGAAAAGTTCCGGTTAGATCCACTAAATACCCGACAACAAAGGGACCCAGAAAACCACCGATTTCTGCGACACAAAAAAACACACCGGTGGCAGATCCCAAATATTTTGAGGCGACTTCGGGTGTTTCCATCAAGGCGAGCACCAGTAACGGCATAACACAGGGACCGGCCGCGCCGAAAATCAGCAGACCGGGAATTAGCGGAAGTTTCCATGCCATTACCCAAAGAATCGCGAAACCCGCAACCACGGCTGTCAGCGCAATTATTTTCCCCCGTAATTGATTTGGAACCGAACGGGGGATCGTCAGCACCGCGGGTATGCTGGCAAGAAAGGGAACCGCAGAAACCGCACCGGCTGTTTTTGAGGACATACCCGCATGTTCAAGGATCTTCGGAAGCCACGCAAAATAGCCATGCATGATACCAAAAGACAACAGACCCGATAGCAGAATGATTCGAACGTTTGGGATCTTAAACAACTCAACCAGCACGCTAAGAGGATTGAATCGCTGCGTTTCCTGACCGCCCTCGATGTCTTTTGCCATGAACCACCACAAAAATCCAACCACAAACGTCATGACTCCATAGCAAACAAATGTGAGCCTCCAGCTATACCCCACCATCGGCATCACGATGCTGTTGGTTGCGGACAAGGAGGTCATGCCGCCGATCCAGGGTCCTGTCATATAAATACCAACCGCAGTCCCCCTCTCTTTTCCTTTAAACCACTGAGCGATGGTTTTTGGACAACCGATGGAAATCATGGGTCCGCCGGCACCAAATATCGCCACAAAAACGAGAAGCGTTCCGAAACCTATGGACAAAGACCGGAGGATTGCCGACAATCCGATAACGAGCGCTCCGACAAATATGGACTTCCGTATTCCCCAGCGATCCATTATGACGCCTGCCATCACCGCCAAAGCGATATAGGTCATCTGCCAGGACCCTAAGACAAACCCCATCTGGCCGTAAGACATTTTTAAGTCCCTGATAATAGGGGTGATCAGAGGAGATGGGGAGCGGGTGACGACACCAAAAGAAAAGTATAACAACCATAGCAGGGCCAGCATCAACCACCGATAGGGCTGTTGGTGAGGTTCTATATTTTCCTGAGAGCCTTCAGGCGCGGTATTTGAAGGGTTTTTTGGGTGAGACGCCATTCCGTGTGTAGATAATAAAAATTGTTAGCGAATACAAGTATTCAAAAATTAAAAAATCCCGCAGTCCGACGGACACGCGGGATTTATACTCAGTATTTTAAGTAAGCGGGTTATTTGTCTTCTTTTACCTCTTCAAAATCGGCATCCACGACATCATCGTCACCACCCGGTGTACCACCAGTTTGGGCGCCGGCTTCCGGACCCGCCCCGGCATCAGCTTGTCCCTCACCCGCCTGGGAGGCCTGTTGATACATCGCTTCCGCCAACTTATGAGACTGCTGTGTCAATTCTTCACTGAGGCGTTTGATTTCATCGGTGTCTTCACCCTCCACGGCTTTTCTCAGTGCACTGATGGCGGATTCAACCTGAGTTTTTGTTCCGTCATCTACCTTGTCTCCAAGCTCCTTGATGGATTTTTCCGTATTATAGATCAACGCATCTGCATGGTTTCTGGCTTCCACCACTTCCCTTTGCTTTTTATCTTCATCAGCGTGCATTTCGGCATCCTTAACTAGCTGATCGATTTCCTCTTTCGACAATCCGCTGGAAGCCGTGATTTGAATAGACTGTTCTTTGTTGGTCGCCATATCTTTTGCCGAAACATTTACAATCCCGTTTGCGTCAATGTCGAATGTCACTTCAATTTGGGGGACCCCTCTTGGGGCCGGTGGAATGCCCACCAGTTCAAAGCGCCCAAGTGTTTTGTTGTTGGCTGACATTTCCCGTTCTCCCTGAAGCACATGGATCGAAACCGCTGGTTGACTATCGGCCGCAGTTGAAAAAATTTGACTTTTTTTCGTTGGAATGGTGGTGTTTTTTTCGATAAGCCTTGTCATCACGCCGCCAAGCGTTTCGATTCCCAACGAAAGGGGCGTAACATCCAGCAAGAGCACATCTTTGACATCCCCCTTTAGTACTCCCCCTTGAATGGCCGCCCCAACCGCTACTACCTCATCCGGGTTTACCCCTTTGTGGGGTTCTTTTCCAAAGATCTTTTTTACCCGATCCTGTACCGCCGGCATTCGTATCATACCGCCAACGAGAATAACTTCGTCAATGTCACTTGGATTCAAACCAGCGTCCTTTAAAGCAGTCCTGCAGGGACCCTCCAGTTTATCGAGCAGGTTGTTTACCAAAGCCTCGAGTTTTGCCCGGGTAATTTTGATATTGAGATGTTTGGGACCGCTACTGTCTGCGGTAATAAATGGCAGGTTCACATCGGTTTCCATGGATGTGGACAGTTCCATTTTGGCTTTTTCGGCGGCTTCTTTCAGGCGCTGCAACGCCATTTTGTCGCTTCTTAAATCGATGCCCTGATCTTTTTTGAATTCATCGGCTAAATAGTCGATCAGTCGTAGATCAAAATCCTCTCCCCCCAGGTGGGTGTCGCCATTGGTTGCTTTCACTTCAAACACGCCTTCACCGATTTCTAAAATAGAAATATCGAATGTCCCGCCGCCAAGATCAAATACTGCGATCTTTTCGTCTTTCTTTTTGTCAAGACCGTATGCGAGTGAGGCCGCTGTGGGTTCATTAATGATCCTCAAGACATTGAGCCCTGCAATTTTTCCGGCGTCTTTCGTAGCCTGGCGCTGACTGTCGTCAAAATACGCCGGAACCGTAACAACCGCATCGGTGACTTTTTCCCCAAGGTATTCTTCGGCCGAATGTTTGATATCCGCCAAAATGAAAGAAGAAATTTCCGCCGAACTGTATTGCTTCCCTCGAATGTTGATGCGAAGATCTCCGTTTGACGCCTGTTCGATTTTGTATGGAAGTATTTTGATATCGTTTTGAACCTCAGCAGCGGAAAATTTTCGACCGATAAGCCTTTTTACGGCAAATACGGTATTCTCAGGGTTTGTAATTGCCTGACGCTTGGCGATTTGCCCGACCAACCGTTCTCCCTTTTCTGAAATGGCGACGATAGACGGTGTGGTTCGCCCTCCTTCCGGATTCGTTATGACCTTCGCTTCGCTCCCCTCCATCACCGCCACACATGAATTTGTGGTTCCAAGATCAATTCCGATTACCTTTGACATTGTACTCCTCCTTATTACTTATATGATCTATTTGTCTTCTTGTCTTTCATCTTCTTCAGCGTCAGGAATTTCCTTCGCTTTCGATACAGCAACAACAGTAGGCCTAAGCAATCGATCATGCAGCATATAGCCTTTTTGAAGTTCTCTTATCACCGTGTTCTCGGGATGCTCCGTCGATTCCTCCTGCAGGAATGCTTCGTGGTAGCGGGGATCAAATTCGGTTCCGACAGCATCCACCGGCGTTACATCGTATTTTCGTAAAAGGCTTAGAACTTGTTTGAGGGTTATGTCGATCCCCTCGACAATGCCTTCATGATTGTTTGTATGTTCATTAGACGCTTTGATGGCAAGTTCCAAGTTGTCCACCACAGCAAGCATCTCTTTTAAGAGGGATTCATTGGCGTATTTTCGAAAGTCATTTGCTTCCCGTGCAGAACGCTTTTTATAGTTTTCAAACTCGGCACAAACCCGCAAGTATTTGTCACGAGTTTCTTTGACTTCCTTTTCTGCTGTCTCGAGCTTTCGTTCGAGGTCTCTGAGCGGGTCTTCGACCGTTTTCTCCGCGGGTGTATCTGCTTCGATCTCTCGAGTAGATTCAGTTTCTGGCTCGTCTACGATTTTGTCGCTTTCTTGACCTGTTGCAGCGATCTCCTGAGCGGCTTTATACTGTTCTATTTTCTTTTTATCGGTCATCAAATCGTCCTATCTCCTCTTTCTACTCATTCGTTCAGACCCAACTTTGCAAAAAAACATAAGACCAACTTGAATAATGTCAAGGCTGGCAATAGGCTGTTTTTAAAATGTTTTTTTATAGTAATATGGGGGGAGAACGAGATATTCGCTCGGATTCAATACAAAAATAAGGGGGTTGCAAAATTTGGTAAAAACGGAACGGTTGTGCACCCTCCCTCGAATCCTATTCCGGAATACTTGAACCACTTTTATGATCGAAATCGATCCACGACACAGACCGCATCACTTATCGCTGCTTCCTTCCGGACCTGACGAGATTCGCGACCGTCTGTTGCGCGGCGGCCGATCAACCGGGTCCATTTGATTCCGGACTTCAAATCCTCAAGAGGGAATTCAGCCCCGCATAAAGCGGATTTCGGGTACAGGACACCGCTAACTCCCCGCCTAGCACAACCGGCTTAGTTTACAATCTGTTGAACCTTTTTTTCAAGTGAAAAAAAGGGAAACAACCAACCATCTATTTTTTTATTGACATGAGAACCACCTTGGAGCAAATCTTAACTATTTGAAAATGTTACCCATTCCAATTGATAGCATAGAATCCACATCGATTCAACGCGCATCTGAATTTTTCTCGAAAGAGATCGAAAGAATCAATTTTCCCCCCGGTTTCCCCCGATCATGGTATAATAACACATGACCGTATCGATCCCCATAGATAACGACCCGTTTTTAAAAGCCATAGAAAGAACCATTTCAAACCACCGAATGTTTCAATACGGCGATTCTGTGCTGGTCGGAATATCAGGTGGCCCCGATTCAGTTGCACTCTTGTACGCGCTTCTTTCTCTGGTCCCGAAATACGCCAT
>JAHEHB010000373.1 GCA_024644775.1 Deltaproteobacteria bacterium | reverse complement strand
AATACCGTTTTCTCTAATTGCCCAAAAGCTGGAAATAGAGACTTCCAAGAGCGAAGCGCTGGATTAACATTAATTACTAATACCCCAATTGAGCGAAAACGCTCAATTGAAAGCTGTCAGCTATCAGCGTTCAGCAATCAGGAGAATGATTCTAAAAGAAATTCATATCTCTTGCCTAAAAAAGATATGAATCTTTCGATATTCAACCAAAACTGACCGCTAAATGCTGATTGCTGAACGCTCCCTAATTGAGCCTTGGCTCAATCAGGGTAATACTATCAAGGAGCAAATTTTTGGAAGATTTTCTTGGATATCATTCTGAATGGAATTTGGGAAGTCCTGGTGGCTGGGATTATCAACGGACGACTCAAATTATCGGCAAAGCGGTATGGGAAAGACTCAATAAAATCCATCCAATGCCCGTAAAGCTGGATTTTGTTCACCCCATGCTTTTTCCGGTGTACGGTTTTGTAGAGATGCTGGTAGAGGTACATCGATCCCGGGAAGGCGACAATCCAGGGCTTATCGTCGTTGTCGCTGAAGAGGAAACCTTAGCATCTGTTACGGAGAACAAAAACCTTGCAGACCATCTCAATGCAGTGGAGGGCATCACCAGCACGTTGATTGCTCCCCATGAACTTGAGCGTAAAGAAGGTCGGGTTTGCTTAAGGGGGCAACCCGTATCCACTATCTTTATGGATTTTAACACGGATGTGCTTCTCTCCCTGCATCGCCGCTTCAAACTTGATCCCCTGCTCCAGGCGGTGCGGGAACACCGTGTGATAAATCCGAGAGGCACGGAACCCATCAATGTAAAGAGCATGTTTGAGGTTGTAACAGGATCCCATTGCAAACGTTTCCATGAAGAAATCGTCCAACGCACTCCCTGGACACGGCAGGTTTATCCTCGCAAGACAGAAGGACCCAAAGGGGAGGCTATCGATGATCTCATGGAATGGATACGGACACACTGGGACGATCTGGTATTAAAACCTGAGCGAGGATATTCCGGTAAGGGGGTACGGGTTGGTAAAGTGAACCCTGATATCGATGAGGCGATCAATCTTGCCATAAAAGAGGGCAATTATATTGTCCAGGAGAAAATTCCGCCGCCGTTATGGGCTGAGGAGGTCCCAACCTTAGAAAATGGAGACGTCGTTTTGAAGCGATATCAGACGGACTTTCGTTGCCTGATGGGGCCGGATAATCTCTTCGGGTTTTTGGGCCGGTTTGGCGGCATACCCACAAATGTCGGGAGTGGGGGAGGTGTACAACCACTTGCGGTACTGTGCTCGGAAATGCCGGTTCGGGATGCTGTGAATCGAATCAATGAGGCTCTTTTGGCGTTCGACCCCGGGGAATTATCGCAGGTTGTCGAAATGAGAAATAACATGGCCCTGGCTCACAAGTTTACCTACCTGCTTGGACCCATAAAGATCGCTTTGCGACCGAGACTGCTTACCTCACAGCAGCTGAAGGCACTGGAACGGTATTGTTCAAGACTGTGGTCGACCTGCCTTACGTTAGAGAAGATGTGGCTTGACGGCGAGCTCGACGCCATTATAAATATCGAGGAAAAAGAACTTGAAATCGCCCGAATGAATCCCTGGGGGGGATCACCTGCTATTATTGCCTCTGATGGATTATTTAGTTTTGGTGCACACTTATGACACTGGAAATCGATCAAGAGTGGTGGAAAACGCTGTTTGATGAAGTGTATCTCATCACAGATGCCCGGTCGGTCTGCGATGAATCCATCACTCGCCGTGAAATTAATATCATCATGGATTTACTCCCCATTCGATCCGAGCACAAGATTTTGGATCTTTGCGGAGGACACGGGCGCCACAGCATTGAATTGTGCTCACGGGGTTTTCCCGGTTGCACGCTGGTGGACTATTCAGGACCGCTCATTGATTGCGCCAGACAGATAGCTGCCGAGCGCTGTTATACGATCGATATGCTCCGTGCCGACGCAAGATTTACAGGTCTTTCGAAAGAAAGTTTTGATCATGTGCTGATTTTGGGAAACTCTTTGGGATATATTCAAATACGGGAAGCCGACCATGTGATTTTGAGCGAGACCTTTCGGTTGCTTCGCTCCGGAGGTTGGCTTCTGGTGGACGTAACGGATGGCGCGGCTGTCAAAGATACTTTCACGGTGCGGTCATGGCATGAGATCGGTGAAGATACGGTTGTTTGTCGATATCGAGAGCTAAACGAAGATACGGTATTCGCACGGGAAATGGTACTTGATAAGAATCAGGGATTGATTCGCGATCGAACCTACGCAGTTCGTCTCTACGATACACAAAAACTTTCAAGACTCATCCGGATGGTCGGATTCGAACAGGTTGAGATCCATACGGATTTTTCACCGCACAGCACCGAGGACGATTACGGTTTTATGAATCGTCGCATGATTGCAACTGCTCGAAAACCCTAACCGTGTTTAATGTACCACTCAGGAAGTGGGGAGAAAAACCCTCGCCTTTAGGCAAAGACGTCGGTTTCGATGCGTTTTCAGGTGTCAGGTGTCGGCGCGGAGACTTAACTGAGCCCTGAAACCTCGTCTCGTCTGAGAAAACTCGTTTTTTGTAGTAATGAATTCAGCTCCGCTGGCGGCTTAGCTGGACGCTGGTATGAAACTACATTCAAAATAACAGTTTTGCCACAAAGGCACTAAGACACGAAGTGATGACATGTATTCTAAATGATCGGAATTCTTTTTGGTATGGAATCAAAAATTTCACTGTAATCTTGGTGCCTTGGTGTCTTTGTGGCTGAGCGCGTAACATCAAAGTTTCTTTTTCGATCAAACTGGCCGTTTCGACGGTTGCCAACCACTTAATCCCCATCTTAACGATAACAGCCCAAGTCCGGCTATAAACGCGGAAACATATCCCACGGTAACGGTTCCGCCCATCATCCATACCGGTCCGCCGATGAACGCGCCGATTACTCGACCCACGCTGGCTGCCGCGAGATATCCGGCCATCATCGTTGCTCGTGCATCAGGAAGCAGTTCTGTGACAAGAGAAAGTGAGGTGACGATTGAAAATTCAACTGTAAGAAAAATCACAAAAAGTGCCGCTAACGCAAGAGGAAGCGTGTGACCCATAAATGGCAACACTAAATAGCTGAGCCCGGATAGTATTGCGCCAAAGGTTGTCAACCGTAAAAGCCCGAATCGATCACCGAGTGTGGCTGTCAAAATCTCACCGAATAGCTCGGCAGTGCCGATGACGGTTGTAGCGATTCCGAGTGCCACAATACCGAGACCGAACGATTCTTCAAACCATGCGCCATAAATCACGAAAAGGTTATCGTTAGCAGCGCTGATACAAAAAACGAAACCGATGACACCGAGAGCCGTCCGTTTTTGAACGAGATACGGTAACGTTCGATAGACATGGAGACGTTTCTCGGCTGTTTGGTTTTCATTCTTATCCGGCAGCACGAGAATACCGAGGACGATCGTGGCTAAAAATCCGATACTGCCCAAAGCAAAAAATGGGGCCCGCCACCCGAAATGAGCAATTAATAACCCGACAAGGGGAATTCCTACGAGTGAGCTGCCGGCCCAACTCATTTCTATGATACCGATGACCATTCCTCTGCGTGAGTAAGAGATCCGTTTGCCGATGTAGGCTTGCAGCGCCGGATCAAAGATGCTTTTTCCGAGCCCACCCAAAAACAGGGCAACAAACACTGTCCCATAAAACGGAAACAATCCGCCGGTAAACATTCCACAAGTCAGAGATCCCAATCCGGCCAACAACATGATTCGGTATCCCCATCGGTCTCCCAGAGGAGCGAAAATAAGCCCCAGGATACCGGTGACCTGATTGGCTGCGATAATCGAGGTTACGGCTGGAAGAGAAACGCCAAGGCCTCGGCTTAGTACCGGCGCAAACGGATAAGGAAATCGGCGTACCGTGTTAATACAAAGCCGTGCGATCATTGCAATGCCAATGGTCCACGTTAATCTGGAATTGGAAGAAGCGGAAAGGGGTTTCATATCGATCGGTGGGTACCTGTTTTTTGCAGGAGGGTTCGAATGAAACTTGATTTTGGCGGAGTTTCTAAATATATGGCTTCCATTAGCTCTTTTTCTTTGTAACCAACAATAACGTTATCTCCGATTACCATAGTAGGAAAGGAACACTGTAGATTGAGTTGTTTTATATCTTCGAGAATGGCTTTGCGTTCTTCTCTTTCCAGCAAATCCACATCTGTAGACTCATAGGCACCTCGCTCCCAACATTTTCTTGATTGCCTTACAATGACTGCAGGTACTGAGGGAATAGATTTTTACGAGCTTCGGCATACTTTATGTCTCCAATAAACCATAACATGGAGTAATGGTGTAATGTTTTCCTAAGTGCACCCGCTTCTAAATACGATTATGTAACGCTTATAGTAGTTAACATCCTTATAATGCTACAATTTCTAAATTATAATGACCGGATTAGCAACTGAGTCCCGTGGCGTTTTTTTATATGGGTGCCGTCAGAAGCCACTCGACGGCGTCTATCAGATCATTCACCCGCTGATCGAGTTCCTGCTCCGTGAGGTTGGCGATGGGGTGCGGCATATCTAAAAACCGGTAATCAGGTTCTCCCCAGTTTTTGGCCATCTCTTCTCCGGTTACGCGAAACGGTTCGGTTACAATTGACACAGCTGGAATGCCAGCCTTTTCTAAAAGAATCCCATCGAGCACACTGCCCGAGCTACAGGAGCCTCAATCCCCTATACCCGCGAGGACAAAATCAGCTTTCTTCTTAAAATTCTGTAGGGCGATATCCGAGACAGGGTGTCCGGGAGATGCCTTTGAAACTAAATGTGTTATCTCTCCGTTGTATTTGCACTTCAATCGTTCTGCGATTTTTAGAAGTAATGTTTTGGAATTAAATTTCGTATTCTCCACCAGGCCGATATTTAACCCCTTTAAATTTTGAGGTCGAGGCGCGTAATCGATGGGGGTCTTTTCAGAAGTTGTGGTCGGATCAAATAAATCGATGGTCATCGTAATTCTCCTTTCTTTGGAAAAAGTCATTGGTCATTTGCACAAAAGCGAAGAAACTGGCTCACTCCGTTTTTATTGTCCCACTCGGGGAATGGTAGAAAAATTTTCGCCTTTAGGCAAAGACTTCATTTTCAATGCGTTTTCAGGTGTCGGGTTTCGGGTATCCGCATGGAGACTTAACTGAACACTGAAACCTAGTATGAGACTCCACATGGCCAAATCGTGAACCGCAGAACAGCAGAATATCGAACCGCAGAATTTCGAAGGATGGAATCGCAGCGCTCTGTCTTTTGAATTCATAAGATTCGATAGAATTCTTTCCTTCGAGATTCGACATTCAATATTCAGTATTCGATATTCGCTTTTTTATCCTTATATGAAACTTCAAAAAATGAAGTTTCTTTTTGATCAGACTGGCTGTTTTTTTGCCAGTGGCGGCGCTCGTATGAAATTGGGGTGCCATCTTTTGAAATGACAACATGAGGCCATTC
>JAHEHB010000372.1 GCA_024644775.1 Deltaproteobacteria bacterium | reverse complement strand
GGACATAAGGAGGAAGATCCTATGCATGATTGGCAAAGTTTATCGCACGTTCGTTGGGAATGCAAATACCATGTGGTCATTATTCCAAAGTACCGGAAAAGGAAATTATATGGGAAATTTAAGCGCCATGTCGGCGATATACTAAAAGACCTTTGCCGGCAACGTGGAGTTGAATTATTGGAAGGTAATTTGAGAGCAGACCATATCCACATGTGTCTGAGCGTACCTCCGAAGTTCAGCATTGCGTTCGTAATTGGTTTCTTAAAAGGCAAGAGTGCAGTGCGAATCCACCGGTATTTGGTAAAAAACAGACAAACGAAGGGTAAGCATTTCTGGTCGCGAGGATACTGCGTGAGCACAGTAGGTTTGGATGAAGAAACCATACGCAAGTATATTCGCGAACAGGAAGAAGCAGAGAAACAACAACTGGATTTTGATTTTGAATAAATCATAATAGCCCCTTTGGGGCTTTCCCAACGTTATCGCCCCCTTCCAGGGGGCTTCCTGATGCCACCCGCTCCGCGGGTGGAGCGGTCACTCCAAGAGTATTTTCCAACATATCTGCGATTTCCTGATCGCTATAAGGTTTATTTTTGTTTTCCGATTGAATGATCTGACCGATTAGGAATTTAATTCCCTTCGAGGCAATTTTCTCGCCCTTGGTTGTCTCATACCAATTTCTGTCAAAATAGAACTCCAGCTCAAATATGCCATGGGGTGTATCAATGTATTTGTTCTTTCGTAATCGCCTGATAGTGGATTCATCAAGATCCACATCCTCAGTGATATCACGTGAAACCAAGGGATGTAATTTTCCTTCCGATCCTGAATCAAAAAAATCTTTCTGGAATTTAAGGATACTTTTTATCGCCTCTTGTGTATATTCATGCCGTCGATAGAGACTCTTTATGTATTTCAATTTATTGGTAATACGAGCCAGTTCGTCATCAGAAAATGTCTTACCGAGTTGTGATTTGTCGTGATAAAAAGAACTAAGAACTGGGGGAAGTAACGTTCCATCGGGCTTTATTCTGAAGCTTCCATTTTCTTTGGATATAAAAAAATCAGGAATTATATGGAATGTAGAATCGCTGAGGTTCGAATATTCGCTATCAAAAAAAACCTTTTTATTGAATCTGAGACCAGGTCTTGTGTCTAATTTAGCGATAATTGATATAGCACTGTGGATTTCGGCAAGAGGTACGACAAGATTTTCTGCGATTTCTTTGAATTTTCTCTTTAGAAGGTTATTCTAATTATATTTGATGACATCATGAACTATGTCGGCACCGTTTATCTTTGACCGTTTAGCTTGAATTAAAAGACATTCCTGCAAATCTCTTGCAGCGACACCGGGAGGATCAAATTGTTGAATGAACTTTAAAGTCTCATGCCATGTATCCAATTGATATTTCTGTGTTATTTTATGTTGTTCTTCGATGGATATGTCCAAATAGCCCTTTTCATCGAGATTTCCAATTATAAATGAACCTATTTCTCTTTGAACCGGATTTAGCCGACTTTCGAGCAATTGCAGCATGAGATGGGACCACAAACCATTTGAAAATTCAAACAGGACATCCTCATTTGGTTTGCTGCCATTTTTTGGAGTATTGTGTTGGTCCAGTATATTTTCATCAACGGGACAATAATAATCCCAGTCAACATCTTCATAAACTCGACTGTCTGTTGTAGAGGTATCGGGTTCCCCTTCCGGCGATATGGTATTTAGTTCAGTATCCGTTAAAATCATTAATTCCAGCTGGTCTTGGATTTCGATTTCAGACTTTTCCAGAATACCAATAGCCTTAATCAGTTGCTGTGATTGAGCAATTTGGGGCTTTTGATCATGGCGGTGTCTTTGTTTGAGACTCATTTTTCAGATCAAACCATTAACCTACTGAAATAAATAATTTTATGAAACTCGAATAACTTGAGTACATAAATAACTATTCGGATTTTTGGATATTTTATTGAGAAAGATTGGTTATATGTGGAAAAACCGGAAAGGTTAAAGGGCGGGCTTTGGATCGGAATCGGTGGCCGGAATGGTCCAGAATACGCAGGCGAGCTAATCATACCTTAATAAACGGATGCCGATTTTGGAAAATTTAGGGAGAATTTTTATGTCGGCCAGGATCACAAAAGCGGACCACTGATTATTGGATGGCTATTAGCGGAAACTTAATTGGTGGGTTGGATAGAATATTTTTTACGGTTGAACTGTGCCCAAATTGTGCCCGTCAAGGTCAAATTATTCAAAGTAAAAACAAACAAAACCAAAAATACCAACAATTATCGCCATTGATTCAACTACTTACAAATACAGGAAATTTTGATTCAGCTGATATTCGATTAGGAATCCAATGCTCTATCCACTGAGCTACGGGGGCAGGCGGCATGCGTAAGATCTTGAAAATATTCTATTTGAATATCAAATATATCCCATGAATTGATTTTTTTTTCAAGAGCAAATCCCTATCAATCTTGAAAATCAGGAGGATTATCCGGGATAACATTCTTAAGAATCCCAATCAATTGACGAAACGAACTGTATGTTTTTTTTGACAAACTACTGATTTCCTCTATGAATGAATGTGGCCGGTGACATCACCCGAATTTTTTCCCATTCCATCAAATCCCAAAGGTGCCTATCCCCGGGTGTAATAAATAATGCACCGGCCTCAACGGCTGTTTCCAGGAGGTGATTATCATCGGATTTTTTTTACTTTGAAATGGTTTGGCACTTGTTATTAAACGTCTGTAAAATGGCACGAAATAGGAAAATTATTTCAATTGAAAAACACGTAATGAGCAGATTGATCCGCCAGGTCGATCCACGGTTCTGATGAGGCATGTAGGGAGTTGTGGGTAGATGGATGTTAAAAGACCTGGTTTTTGATCTTCGTGTTTGTTAGAATGTTGTATAATATCGTTTAGATACTTAAATGAATAGATCACGGATGCCGTTGTAATCGAGGGTTTTGTATGGATGCATGAGTCGATCGGAACCAAGAGGTGTACTGTCAGGTCTAGCGTGTGTTCGGTAAATCGCCGTAAATTTAATTCAAATAAAAGACTATTGAGCTTAAAATGAAAAAACTAACCGATATTCAAATCGCTATTCGCGACCGGAAAGCCATAGAGGCCGCATCAAGAATGCTGAAAGTACGTTTTCCTATGGTTGAAAATGTCATTCTATTCGGATCAAAAGCCCGAGGAGATGATGATAAAGATTCCGATATCGACCTGCTGCTGCTGACCTCTCGACCCATTGGCTGGAGAGAGAGAGAGGCTGTTGTCGACGCGTTATTTGATATTGAAATGGCTCACGATGTGCTCATCAATATTCTGGTGAAAACTCACTTCGAATGGGAAAACGGTATATGCACAGCATTTCCGGTGCACCCGGAAATATCCAAAGAGGGAGTCCTCGTATAATGGCCTCTAATGATAAAAACGAAAACAGCTACCGGGCGGCACTTACCAAATACTGGATGGAGAAAGCATGGGAATCGTATGAAGCTGCAAAAAGTGAATATACCGCAAACAGGCTCTCCACAGCGGTGCGAAATCTTTACTATGGGTGCTTCTATGCATTAACGTCCGTTTTTTATGAACAGGGGAAAAGCTTCCGGAAGCACACCGCAGTGCGTGCAGCCCTGCATCGCGATTTAATTAAAACCGGCAAGATCAATGCAAAGTGGGGCCGTTTTTACAACAGGATATTCGACCGGCGGCAAGAAGGGGATTACGAACCGATGGTCAAGTTTGAGTCCAAACAGATCGAACGATTCCTTCATGACGCTGAGCAATTTATCAGGGTATTAGAAAAGATGCTGAAGGGTTTTGAATCAGCTAAGTAAAAAAGGACAGCCTTATGTAAGATCATACTATTCCACAAACATGTTTTGTCCCGGGTAAATTTTACTTCGCGGTGTCAGGCGGTTGATTCGCAAAAATCGCTCCAGTTCCATATTGTGTGTCTTGGAGATCCGAAAGGGACTATCACCGCGCCTTACCCGATAGGTCTTAAACGCTTCTTTCGGGGTGATCTCAGACACTCTCTTCGGTACTTTAAGAACCTGGCCGATGCGCAATCGGGAGCTTCGTAGGTTGTTGTAATATTGGATTTGCTTTGTAGTGGTGCCATATCGTTTGGCGATATTCCAGAGGGAATCACCACCTTTAACCACATGGTTGGTGGTGGGTACTGTCTGGGTGTTTTTGTATGTTTTTGTTTTGTAAACAACCACGCCGCTCTTGGGGATTTTTAGTTTTTGTCCCGCCACAATGTGGTTTTGCTGATTGATACGATTGGCGCGTGCTATCGATTTGATACTGGTCCGGTACTTTCCGGCGATCTTGCCCAAGGTGTCTCCCCGAAGAACCCTGTGCGAAATATACGCCGTTTGGGGCTTAGAGGCGATGGGAATATCGTCCAGACTTGCCAGAAGGATCTGTTTCTTGCCGATGGGCACCCTTAAGGGGTACGTCCCTTGCGGGGCAATTTTATATCGAAGTTCGGGATTCAGGCCCCTCATGGTTTTTTCGGATTCCCCGATTTTTCTTCCCACATCTCGCAGGTGAACCGACTGCGTAATGGGAACCCTTTCATAAGTAAGGGGGGGATCGACCTTAACGTTTTTCAATCCGTATTTGTTAGGATTTTGGAGAATGTGAAGGGTCGCCAGAAATCTTGGAACGTAGCGGGCAGTCTCTCGTGGAAGGCGTTCGTAAAGATCCCAAAAGTTATCCAAATAGTTAACGTTTTGAGTCCGTATGACGCGAAGTACCTTTCCTTCCCCACAGTTGTACGCCGCAAGAACAGTTGTCCAATCTCCAAAAATTTGATGCAGCTCTTTAAGATATGCGATGGCTGCGTGGGTGGATTTTTCCGGATCGAGCCGCTCATCAATATAATAGTCTCGTTTTAGGCCAAATTTGTACCCGGTTGAAGGAATAAATTGCCAGAGCCCTAACGCTCTTGCCCGTGACAGGGCATTGACTTTAAAGCCGCTTTCGATAAGCGGCAGCCACGAGAGTTCGATAGGAAGACCGGCTTCCCTGAGCGCTTTAACGATCCGGGTGCGATATTTACCGGAACGTTTATAGGATTCAAGAAAAAACTTTTTTTCCCCTCCTTCTGTAAATAACTTAATTTCGGCTTTTGTATGATGGTTCATCGTCATGGGAATCGCATTGTGCTTGCCATTTACCACAATGTTTCGAGATGCGTAGATTTCGAGGATCCGTTTGGAAATCGTAAAGCGAAGATCTTCTTTTTGCTGGATGAGCTCGTCTGAGGTGTCTTCCGCATCGATGGTCAAAATCAACGCATAGGCTTGATCCAGCGCTTCGATGGCATTTTCGAGCTCACCCTTTTGCCAGAAATCCTGGGCAGCTTGCAAAAAATCAAGCGCTTCGTCGAGAACCTGTTGAATTGTCTGAGGAGATAATCCCTTTTTTTCGGCAGTTACCGCATGCGTCGGGGCTGATTCCGCCCCCGGTGTTTCTGATTTTTGA
>JAHEHB010000371.1 GCA_024644775.1 Deltaproteobacteria bacterium | reverse complement strand
TAACACTGATTAAAGACAAGAAGGCGCCTATGTTTTACGCAGCATGGTATGCCGATTACCCCGACCCCGACAATTTCCTTTACGTATTGGCACATTCTCAGAGCCCGACGAACCGGATGGCATACAAAAATCCCGAAATCGATAAGATGCTCGAGGAAGCACGCAATGAGACCGATTATATGAAACGGGTCGGTTTATATCAGAAGATCGAACAAAATGTCATGAAAGAGGCCCCGGTTATCTGTCAACATGTAAACAGCTTCAACTGCCTCCTACAGCCCTGGGTAAAAGGGGTGGATGTGGGCTATCTGGGACCTGCCTATATTCCCTTTCGTCAAGCACAAATTGACCGGGGCGCACTTGCGAGACTGCTAAGCGCTCAAGGACGATAGAAAGGCCATAAACCGGAATGGGAAAGCATCTCAGGGACCAGAACGGGATTAAAATCACGCTAAGTACCAAGCTTATCGTAAGCATTGTATTGTTGGAGTGTTTGCTGATGTCCGCCATCATCCTTGTGGTCGAGAAACAAATGCGGGCTTCCATTCTGGACGAATTTAGGAAACGCGGTCTGTCGGTTACGAAAAATCTTGCAGCAATCAACAGCAACTTTGTAACAACCTATAATTACGTCAACATTGAGCAAAACGTGGAGCGGGTCGTAAACGAAAACGGCCTGCTCTATGCTGCCGTTTTGTTTTATGATGGAGAAGTGGCCGCCTATAGCGGCCGGAAAGACCTAAAAGACGGTGTTCTTTCCGGTCAACTGCATGAACGAACCCTCGGCGTTGGTGATATCCTGATTCAGAACGGCACGCTGGAAAGTTTAGAGTTTTACGATATTGCCGTGCCGATTATTCTGAAAAAAGAAAATTGGGGTACGGTAAGAACCGGGATGTCCCTCAGTGGCATTAATGACAGCATTCTTAAAGTTCGAAAGTATTTATTGTCCCTGGGCGGTATGGCTTTGATCTTCGGCTGCTTGAGTTCCCTTATCTTGGCCCGAAGTATTACGCGACCGGTGGCAAAACTGGTTCATAGTGTCGATGCGGTTTCCAGTGGCGATTACGAACATCCGATTCAGATCCAAACCAGGGATGAAATCGGTTATCTGGGAAAACGGTTTGCAACCATGCAGCAGGTGGTCAAAAAACATGTGAACCTATTGGTCGACGCAAACACAAATCTTTCCGCCGCCAATGAGTCACTGAAACATGAGATTGCCGAGAGGAAACAGGTCGAAAAGTCTTTGCATCACCGCGATGGGATTCTAGAAGCCATGACGTATTCAACGGAACGGTTCCTCAAAGATCGCTTGTGGCATGAAAATATCCAAGAAGTATTGGATCGTTTGGGTCGCACCACAGGTGTACGCCGTCTTTATATCTCCGAATATCCATCATCGGACAAAACACACGAGAGGGAACATATATTCAATTCTGAGTGGATCGCTCCGAGGGTGATACCCGAAGTTAACGTTTTGAATGACCAACCATCATCCTCGGAAGATATCGAATCGAATCATTGCCGGGAACTTATAGAAGAACAAAAACGCAATCCAATTCGTATTGAGCCATCCCATGAGACCGAGCACGGGAACATCCCGATTTACGTGGGAGAAAGACAGTGGGGAATTTTAGGTTACGAAAGATGCGAAATCAACAGCGCAAGTTCCACGGCCGCATTCGATGCAATTAAAACGGTTGCGGGCAATCTGGGCGCCGCCATTCAGCAAAAATTGACCCTCGAACGTCTTGAAGATGCAAATCGTTTAAAAGACGACTTTCTGGCGAACATGAGCCATGAACTCCGAACCCCATTGAATCATGTTATCGGATTTACCGAGTTGGTTGTCGATAAGCATTTCGGTGATTTGAATGAAACTCAGGAAGAGTACTTAAAAGATGTGGTGCACAGCAGTCGACATTTGCTGTCTCTGATCAACGATATCCTGGATATTTCAAAGATTGAAACCGGCCGATTGTCGCTGGAACTTTCAGTGGTCGATCTAAGAAGTCTGATTGAGAATAGCATCAAAGTGCTTCAGCCAGAGTCTCTGAAGCACGGCGTTCCACTGGACACAGACATCGGTGATATTTCGGCATATATTACCGCAGACCAACGCAAGCTCGAGCAGATTCTCTACAACCTTCTTTCCAATGGTTTAAAATTTACACCTGAGGGTGGAAAGGTTTGCTTAACCACCCGACAGGTTTATTGCCACGTTCGTCAAGCGCGCAGATCGAAAGACGGTAATAATCGTCTCATTGTCGCGGTTTCTTCCGAAACTCCGGAGGATTTGGACACCACAAAGCGAAAAGCGATAAAATTTTCAATATCCGATACCGGTATCGGTATCGAGCAGGAAGACCAGAAACGTATTTTCAACAGTTTCGAACAGGTTGACGGATCCTCGAGCCGCCAATATGGCGGCGCGGGGTTGGGATTGAGCCTGGCCCAGAGACTCGTGGAACTTCATGGAGGGCGAATCTGGGTGGACAGTGAAGGCACAGGCAAAGGATCGACGTTTAGTTTCGTGATACCGGTTTAAAAAAACAAATTCATGACGGAAAGAAATCAAAGATGGATGAAGTCAAACCAAATGTTTTGATCGTAGATGATGAACAGAAAAATCTCAAGCTGCTAAAGGCACATTTGACGATTCATGGATATGATATTTCAGAGGCTGTCAGCGGTCAGGCGGCGCTTAAAGAGGTCGAAAAACTGCCCGACCTGATTCTCCTGGATATCATGATGCCGGATATGGACGGTTTCGAAACGTGCCGCCGGTTGAAAACCAGAAATGGAATCCGAGATATACCGATCATTTTCATGTCGGCCCTTAACGACACCGACACCAAGTTAAAATGTTTTGGAATGGGTGGTGTCGATTATGTCAACAAACCGTTTGAAGTGCCGGAGCTGCTGGTACGCGTTCAAACGCATCTGACGCTTCGGCAGCAGGAAATCCAGCTAAACAATTATGCAACGAAACTCGAGCAAACGGTCAAAGACAAGGCCAAACAACTTTTTTGGATCGACCAGCTCGCCAATTTAGGTAAAATGGGCGCCGCTATCGCCCACGAAATCAGAAACCCGCTTTCCGGTATCAATGTTTTATTGGATGGTATCGGCGAAAATATCGAGAATACGGAAAGTTCTCATGACATCAGACAACTTCTCGCAGAAGCCAAGAAAGCCACCCTTAAAATCGAGTCCGTGGTCAAGAAAGTACTCGATTTTTCAAAATTCGGTGACGCTCATTTAGTATTAACGGCTTTTAATCGGCCGGTAAAAGAGGCGCTGACGTTGTCCCGCAACACCTTGCGTGGCGCAGATATCCGAATCGAGGAACAGTTTGAAGAAAACCTCCCCCATCTGTATCTCGACGAACAGTTACTCGAACAGGTCGTGCTGAATCTTATCAATAACGCAGTCGCTGCCATGAAAAATATCACAACGCCAAAAATTTTAAAGATCGTTACAACCGTTCAAAATGAAAACGTCTGCTTGACGGTTGCCGATTCCGGTCCCGGTATTCCTGATGACGTTAAATACAAGGTCTTTGATCCGTTTTTTACAACGAAATCAGATGGTTCCGGCATCGGCTTGAGCCTGTGTCATCGGATCGTTTCGCAACACGGGGGAACCATAGAGACGGTGCCGTCTGAATTCGGCGGTGCCGAAATCCGGATTCAAATTCCGGTTGAGAAACGGAGTGACGTTCGATGAATCCGTTTACCCTATTCCTCGTAGATGATGAAGAAAGCATCCGGCAAGGCGTCTTTTTCGGCCTCAAAAACCAGTATCGTGTAAAACCGTTTCCTTCGGCGGAAGAGGCTCTGAAGATGATTCGGACCGAACCGCCGGATCTTGTTCTGCTGGATATCGGACTTCCCGGTATGAATGGTATCGACGCCTTAAAGGAGATCAAAGCGTTTGATCCCAATATCCTCATTATTATGATCAGCGCGTATGAGGACATCAAAATCGTTATTTCGGCCATGAAACGGGGTGCATACGACTATGTGATCAAACCGATTCATATCGATTCCTTGAGAGTCACCATTAAAAAGGCGCTGGATACCATCAAACTCCGTAAGGAGATACAGACACTTCAGGAAAAAAGCATCAAAGAAAATCTTCCCTGCTTTATCGGGGAAAGCAATGCTATTCAAGATATGATGCAGTTTGTGACCAAGGTGGCCCAAAGCCCGGATACGCCCATTCTGATCGTTGGCGAATCCGGTACCGGCAAGGAACTGGTCGCCCGGGCCATACACTTTAAGAGTCCAAACTTCAACGGCCCCTTTGTAACACTCAATTGTGCGGCCATACCGAGAGATCTTGTTGAAAGTGAGCTGTTCGGTTACGAAAAAGGGGCTTTCAGTGGTGCCAGTGCATCCGGTAAAAGCGGCTTAATCGAACAGGCCGCAGACGGTACGCTGTTTCTTGATGAGATCGGGGACCTGAGCCTCGAGGCCCAGGCCAAGCTTCTTCGTTTCCTTGAAGAAGGTGAGTATTACCGGGTGGGAGGAACCCAGCGGCTCCGGGTTCAGACACGAATTGTTTCCGCCACCAACAAGGACTTGAACGACTCGATTGAGAAAGGTGTTTTCCGGCTGGATCTGTTTTACCGGCTAGGCGTGGTTAAGGTTGAGATTCCATCGCTGAATCAACGCCGTGAGGACATCATCCGTATTGCAAAGTTTTTTTTAATTGAGTTCGGGCAAAAGCATGGAAAGACTTTTGCGGGCATATCCACAGACGCAAAAAATTTTCTGGAAAATCGGCAGTGGAAAGGCAATATTCGCGAACTGAGAAATTTAATAGAAAGAGGGGTACTGGTGGGAGACGGTCCGGAATTGACTATTAATGATCTGGGTGTGGATTCCTTAAAAAGTGGCGACAGTCAGCAGCCTTTCAATCCCGAAAGCGGTTCTGGTTTTCCACAGCTCCCCGATAACGGCATCGATTTAAATGCTTTGGAAGAATACTTCATCCGGGAGGCTTTAAACCGGACAGAAGGTAATGACGCCAAAGCAGCCCAGTTGCTAAAAATGAGTTACTACTCTTACCGATACCGAAAGAAAAAACTCAAAGATCTCAACGCATCCAGCGATTCTTCATTATAATTCGACATTCCTTGTTCAGCATTCTGCGGTTCAAAAATAATTCTAAATTTCGACTTTTTACAGAAATGTGAGAGACGCATTCAGTTTCTTACGAGTTTATCATCTTTGCCATTTGACCAATTCCAAATTGGTGATATAGTCAATGTTGATCACTTCGTTAAGTATTCACAACCCTCCTATAAATTCATAACTACCTGTATTTTCACTTCTTTTATTATAAAAACATATTTGGTATCCTTTCTGCTATACCAAATACCATCGTTACGAAATGAACGTAACCTGCTGAGCAATCTCAACCGCAGGAAATGAGCGGTCAATTAAAAAACCGATCGATAAAGCCAAACCCATCGTGAGGTGGGGACGGAAAGCCACGGGTCTCAAAGACAAGAGATAGCCA
>JAHEHB010000370.1 GCA_024644775.1 Deltaproteobacteria bacterium | reverse complement strand
TAATCTTCGACAATCAAAACTTTGCCACGCATCTGTTATCTCCTGTATCCAATAGCGATGCTATCTCAAGTTTAAGTTGAGCGGCTCAGGGTTCATCGTTCCGGGTTGAATAACCCCAAACAACCCGTGCAGCGTCCATCGGTTTTAATCCTTTAACCTTGAACCTTAGACCTTGAACCCTTTTCCGTTATGTGTTCATACTATCGATTGCCGGCAAGCGAACGGTGAACGTAGTGCCTTCATTCTGCTTGCTGGTGCAGTCAATCGTTCCTCCCTGACGCACGATAAAGGTTCGAAGCCACCAAAGACCGAATCCGAAGCCGTCTTTGCTTTGCTGAAACATATCCCACAAATGGGTCATCCGATCCGGAGCAATTCCACAGCCCGTATCGCTGATTTCAATGATCACCCACTGATCGGATTCCGTAGCTTCAGACCGAGCGATAATCCGAAGCTGTTGCGCGGGTTTTCCTTCCATGGCCTTTTGGGCATTGGTAATCAACTCAAGGAAGATATCAACCAACAGCGGGCTGCTTTCCACTTTCGGGAGATTTTTTTCATAATCACAAACGACCTGAAGCGTGGGCGGCAAATCCGCTGATTCCAAGGCTTCATTCAATAATCGATTGATGTCGAATCGACGGGGGGGACCCGCTTCTTTAAACGGTCGAAACAAGGCATCCACAAGCTTGAGAATAAACCGGGCGTTGCGTTCGATACGGCCCAGGTTGGCATCGACCCATTTCCGATCCCCAATGGTCATTTCGATTGCCGTGAGTGTCCGGCGCACTTCGTTGGCGCTGGCAGGCAACGTGCCGATAATATTATTAATTCGGTGAGCCAAAGAGGTTGCCGCCTGTCCCATTACCGTCCATTTTTCGGCCGCGAGCCGTTTTTCCTGCTCATGTCTCAGCGCTTGATGCATCGACTGAAGTCTTTGATGCTGAGTCGCGTTCTGTATGGCAATCACGGCTTCCTGGGCTAATGCATCCAAAAGTTCGACATCCTGCTGGTCGAACGCCGAAAGTCGTGAGCTTTCCAAAAGAAGAACGCCCAAAAATTCTTCGGCTTCCGGTTCCTCCCCCTGGGCCTCCAGCAACGGAACCGCTATACTGGACCGCATGTCTTCAAACAGGACGACATATCGTGAATCCTTCCGTACATCCGGACTTAAATACGGGCGTCGATTCTTAGCCACCCACTGAACAATGCCTTCTCCCATCCGAGGCGTGTAGGCAAGTTTTTCCGGCGTCCATCCATTCCCATGGTGAGCCTTCAGGATGAGTTCTCCGGTTTCAGGGTTTAATTGCCGGAGCGAACCGTGTTCTGCGCCTACCAGTTCGACCGCCTTTTCTATAATCAAGTCCAAAACACGATCCAATTGCAAACTAGAGGTAAGCGCAATGTCGATGGCATGCAGGGCGCGAAACTGAGCAGTCATTCGTGCCAGTCGTTGCGTTTGGCGGGAGGCTGATGTTGCAAGATCCGACAGCGATTCAAGCATTGCAATATCTTGATCCTCAAACATTCTTGTGGGTGCCCAGTCTGCCACCACCAGCATGCCTCGAATATCCTCGTGTAATGTTGTCGGTACAGCCAACAATGCCGGTCTGCTTGGAAATGTTTCCACAAGCGCTCTCTGAGAATCAATGACCCGGCTGGGGAGGGAATCATCCCACGGTACATAATTTAAATTGTATTTGGCCAAAAGCGTCGCCTGCCGCCGAAGGGTATCCCAATAGTAGAACCCGCTCCCGTCGGCTTTCAACAGATACGTCGCGTGCTGGACAACGCTTTGAAGAAAATAAGGATCGAAGATTTCATTTGGATCAATATGGTGCCGCATAGTCTTTATTTTTTTTGCCTACCAATCGTTCAGCGACCAACGTCGTGATGTCGCGAATATCGATACCGATTTCCTCCGTTAGATCCGGATCGAGTTGCGCACATCGAAAGTGTATCTGGCATTTGATGCAACCGGTTACAAGCAATCGGGCACCGGTCGCCCTGGCTTGTTTGAGTCGCTCGACTTGGATGTCTTTACTCACCTGCCCACACGCAGTCCAGCAACTGGTGCCGCAACATAGGCCTGAATTTCGGGAGTTCTCCATCTCCACCACCTCTAATCCCAATGCTTTCATCAGCGTCCGCGGCTGCTCGTAAATTCCAAGATGGCGCCCTAAACGACAGGGATCTTGATAGGTGACCAGATGAGACCGGCTGGATGGCGCAGACGGATCAAACACCAGGTTTCCGTTTTGTACTTCTTCTGCTACTAGTTCCGATAGGTGTCGTACTTTCAAACCGTGTTCACCGACCCGGCGAGGATAATCCACTTTAAGCGTGCGGGCGCACTCCGGACACGCGGTTACAATTTGCCGGGCACCCGAAGCGACAAATCGCTCGAGATTCATCTTGGCAAGCGCTGTAAAGGTTTCGAAATCACCTTCCCAAAGCTGATCATGTCCACAACACCGCTCATCCGCCATGACATGGGGGGTGATTCCCAGATGATTCAATATTCTTACGGCATTCTGGGCAATCTGAATGCCTTCCATGGGTAGATGCCGAAACAACGTATCGTAATGGGGTGCACAGCCGACAAAAAAAACGGTATCCGAATCCTCAGAGACAGCGAGGTCTTTTTGAATCCATCCGAGTCGATTTTGACGGAGCGTCGGATTCGTCATGATCCGCCCCCATGTCTGAATAACCTCCCCATGGGTGCAGGATCCGGAGTACCCTTCCTCGCGGGCCAAGTTGCGGGCATCGCGTATAAACTCCGAAAAGAAAACATCAGAAGGGCAAAGTTCACTACACCGTTTACATGTCAAACACGACCAAAACAGCGAATGATCCAAAACCTCCTGAGTTTTACCCTCCAGGGCCTTTTCCACTAAAAGCCGGGGGCTCGCATAGTCTCTGGTCTCATATCGAGTAATAGGGCACACACTACTGCATTTTCCACATTCCATGCAGTACCCTGCTCTGTTCCGCTCAATTAATTGCCGCAACGCATTCACGATTTTTTCGGATCTCCATTTAACCCAGCCACGAATTTTCGAACTTTACGAACAAACATCTTCCCGTCTCCGGCAGCCACATAGTCCAAATGAAGCTGTGTCTCGTTAAACCCAAGCAGCTGAATCAACTCTTTGGAGCGAATAAAAACCGCTTCAGCGTTGCGATAGCCGAAATCATAGTGACATTCCCCGGGAGGGCACCCGAGCATCAGTACACCATTTGCACCCCGTTCAAAGGCTTTCAGAATCAGGCCCGGATGCAACCGCCCCAAGCATATCACGCGAATGGGGCGAACATTTGTCGGATAATGCTGATGGCTTCTGCCGGCTGTCTCCAGACCGCTATATGCACTCCAGTTGCAGGTGAATACCACAACCTTTGGGTGTTCCACCGATCTTTCTCCCTATATTATCCTAACCCGGACGAGCCGAAACCAAACAAGTCGTTAAATGAACCACAAAGGCACGAAAAACACGAAGAAAAAATTTAAAGAAATCTTTGAGGCCTTCGTGTCTTGGTGAGATAAAATTTTAACAAAGAATGCAAAAATTTCCTTTTTAAGCGCCTAACACAGCATCCATCGTCGCAACCAACTGTTCGTCGGTTGTGCATCCGATTCGGATGGCATCAGAGGGACATTGCCCAACGCAGCTCCCGCAACCCGTGCAAATGACAGGATCGATCCATGCGTAGCGCCGTGAATTTTCGCTTTGCAATACCGGGGCACCGATCTCACAGGTTTCCACGCAGGTATTACATGCACGGCACCTGTGCAAACTTACGACGGCAACGTCGTTTGACGGCCGGCTTGCCAGTCGACCCAGCCATGCAGTCACCTGTGCAGCTGCTGCAGACCCGGCGGTGTCAGCGTCCGTATTTGGATCGCAAAGGAAAATACCCGGCTGTCGTAACTTAAAATGGGGATATGTTCCCTCCTGAGAAGGCGCCGGGCAACCGCTGCCCGCGATAGCGAACAATCGATCGAGTTCCTCAACGTTTCGTGGCGCAAAAACGATGCCTGTCCCTTCCAAGGATTTACCATTGCTTAAAACGACATAGTGTCCCTTGTCATGCCGGATACGAGACGGCATTTGAGGCAGGTGTGTGGTCGAAATACCCTGGTGACGCAATGCGCTCAGGCAGGACGGCACGGCACCACCCTCTCCAACCACCAGCACAGATGGTCTTTCATGCGGAACAACCGTCAGGGGTTCCATGGGCAGACGGGCTTCTGCAACCCCTGCAGCAACCAAAGCGGTTGCTTTTGCGAAAGCAGCTTTCGGATTATCGGCATGAGTCCAGGCACAGTGTTCCCTGATATTCACAAATTCAAATGCCGTCGCAGGTAAACCGGTGTTCGCAAGGGGATTTTCGTTTGCAGTTTGATTGGGGGAACGGTTCCCAAATACCCCAAGGTTTCGCTTACACCGAACCCGCTGGTACGTGCAGCTAAAGCAAACTTGATCTAAAGAACAACAGGAGCAGGCTGCAAGTACGACTCTGTTGAGCCGATGGTGTTCAATGGTATTTTGAATCGTCTCAGCCGCTATAGAAGAACATGAAAAACTCAATTCCTCAGCAACGATCACATCGGGCCAAACAGCGGCGCGCTGACAAAGTGTTTCCGTATCGATGACTTTTGTGATCTCGTCACCACATCGGCAGACGAACACGCCGATACGAGCCGGTTTATCCGGTTTTAGGGCTTCGATATCCGCTTCGATACTTGATACCGTCCCCTGTCTTTGGGCAAATACATGGTACATGACCTTTGCTGCAGCAGACGATCCATCCAAGGGACTGTCGGGGTTCGCTTGGTAGACTCGCTTACAATCGATCAACGACACGTCTTTAATACGTTCCGGAAAATCTGCATAGATGATCGCCCCAACGGTCACATCAATTTGGGAATCTCGTTGAAGATGAATGACAGCTTCCGGCTCACAGACCCGTACGCAGGCCATACACTCGCTGCAAGGCCCACATGCCAGACACCGCCCGGCCTCCTTCTTTGCCTGTCGTACCGAGTAACCCGTTTCAACCTCCTTGAAACTACGAATGCGTTTTTTGATGGGAATCACCGGCACAGCCAACCGGGGGGCCGGTATTTTCTCTTGTACGCTTAACTCCCGTTGGACAACCGGAAGCGCTGATACACCGTCCGATATTCCGTTCGCCTGAATTCCTCTAAGATAGGCATCGATCTCTTCGGCGGCCTTTTTACCCATACCGATGGCCTCAATCACAGCCATCTTACCTCGGGTGACGGCATCACCGGCCGCAAAAACCCCCGGCCGCTTTGTCATAAAGCCCGCGCCATCCAACTGAATTCGTCCAGCCCTATTTGTGGTAATACCCTGTACATCGCCGATATCCGGAACTTGACCGATGGCAAGCACCACCACGTCCACATCCAGTTGAAATTCGCTGTCAGGAATCGGTACCGGTCTTCGGCGACCACTGTTATCGGGTTCCGTTAATTTCATCCGAATACACTCGATACCGGAAACACCG
>JAHEHB010000056.1 GCA_024644775.1 Deltaproteobacteria bacterium | reverse complement strand
CTCTCTCACGCTAACGTCAAAGTAAATCGTAACCCAGCCAGATGAAAGTAAATTGATTCTTCGGATGCAGGCTAGAAATCCCAAAACTCAATACTCAAATCCCAGACAATATCCAAATTCCAATATCCAATGATTGAAACATTCTAATGAGTTATCTAATATCTCGTGGCCGATTTGATTGTTTTGAATTTTGTATTTTGGTCATTGATTATTATTTGGAATTTGTATTTTGGTGCTTGGAATTTCCATGATTCCGATACATAATCGTATTTAAACAAATCCAAGTTATTATGTGTCTGAATGACGTGGCCCTGCGTCGCGTCTGCGGGTATCAGACCGTAATTTCTATGCGATTCCCCTCAGGGTCAAGTACCACACTCTCATAGTACCCATCCCCTGTCCGGCGAGGCCCATCCAGGCATTGATATCCATCGTTGACGAGGCGCATGGTCAAGGTATCGACGGCAGCTTCCGAGCCGACAGACATGGCCAAATGCGTATAGCCAAGAAACTCTTGTCCTGATTGTCTTGCCATGTGTGGGATGTCCGGCCGGTGCATTAACTCCAACCGCGCCCCGGAGGCGAAGGTGAGAAAGTACGACTGAAATCGTTTCTGTGCATTGAGATATTTTGCGGCTGCCTGTGCCTTAAAGTAGCGTTCGTAAAATGTTTTGAGGTTTTCCAGATCCTTCACCCAGATGGCGAGATGCGCAATGTGCATGTTTTCGCTCCTCTCCTCCGACGTTTCGAGGGATATAAAACGGTAGTCGGGTGCCAAACGTCTCTACTTTGCGGCGGGGGAACCGAGTCCGCAACAGTAGCATGATAACGGATCTATAACCCCAAAAAAGGTAATGTCTATTTTATTCCCCCTCCCTCGATCCCTCCCGCCAAGGGAGGGAAGTTTTGGCTCCTCCCCTTGTCGAAGATCCCGCCCCAAGGTGGGGACGAGGGAGGCTGAGTGGGGGTGTTAAATAGGCCAAATTCATCAACCTTTTTTTAGGTCATAGATCCGTTACGAAATTCGGCGACTTAATAAGTTCTGGATGGTGTTTTTTCAAACAGTTGATCACCTCTGTCTTCAATTCCTTTGCAAACGTAATGAGTTCATCCGCATCATTTTCTGTTGCAGCGCCAATATAGTCATAACTCATGTTCATCTCCGATGATAAATATTTTGGGTTCCCTCAACACCCGCGTGAGTAAATGGTCCTGGTTTTTTTTTCGCCTTTTAAATTCTTCTTCGTTCATCACATGGGGATTGATTTCTCTTCCGATTTTCTCTGGCAGCCCCGACAGTATGCGGGTTACCTTTCTTAATCCCAGTTTCCCGATAATCATGAGATCCAAATCGCTGGCTGAGAGTTCCTCATGCCGGGCAATGGAGCCAAATACGAATGCGGTTTTTATACCGGCATTTTCTAAAAAGGCTTGTTTGAGGATATCCACCAAACCGCTTGTTTTTAAAACTAGACCGTGAATATCAGGATAGAGCGGATTTTTTTTATTGGCCCGAAAGTAAAGGCGATTTCCACTTTTCCGTTTTTTTACCAGATCTAACCGCAGTAGTTTTTTTACTTCTGACTGAATGGTTCCGATGGCACACCCTGACCGTCTTGCAATCTCCCGCATGTGCAACTCTTCATCCACAGCGCCAAACAGCAAACGAAATATTTCGGCCCGGATTTTAGAGGACAGAATTTCTGCTAAGAGCCTCATAATGTATGTTTGTACCATACAATTGTATGTTGTTTCAATACATTTTTTTACCTGGCAACAACAACGTTCGTACAAAATAAGCAGTTACTCAATATTAACAAATTCATATTTAACATGATGTTATTAACAAAAAGCATAAAAATGAAAAGTCGTTAAAATAGCTATCAGCGTTTTCCGGATCGTCGTGTGGGATCGAGAGCTTCCTGCAGGCTATCGGCAATGAGATTCAAACTAAGTACAAGTGCCGTGATGAAAATACCGGGGAATACCCCCATCCACCAGCCGTAACGCATGTATCGACGTCCGGTATTAAGCATGCTTCCCCAACTGGGTGTGGGTGGTTGAATGCCAAGTCCCAAAAAGCTGAGCGCCGATTCGAGCAGGATGGCGAAGGCGAGAGAGACAGTGACCTGTACCATAATGGCCGGTATGCAATTGGGGAATATGGTGCGGAACATAATGTAAAGGTTACCGGCCCCGACTGCACTGGCGGCTTCAACGTACTCTTTTTCCTTTTGTGACAATACATTTGCCCGGACGATGCGTGCGAATGTGGGTATGTTGATGATAAAAATGGCCCAAATAACATTCCAGATTCCCCGGCCAATAAGCGCGGACATAACCATGGCGAGTAGGATGGCAGGAAACGATAGAATTATATCCATTATGCGCATCACGATAGAATCGGTGTACCGCCCAATATAACCTGAAATAAGCCCAAGAATTGAGCCCATTATCAGAGAAAGAAGCACCGATAACGCACAGAGGCCCAGTGAGTAGCGTGAGCCAAAAAAGATGCGGCTCATAATATCCTGGCCAAACTCGTCCGCACCCATTGGATATTGTAAGCTGGGCGGATGAAAGCGATCCTTGAGGTGATGCTCGCTATAATCATATGGACTCAGGGAGTGACCCACCAACGCTAAAATGGCCATTATCATAAGCACCACAAGACCTACCATACCCGGGCGGCTTCGACGGTAGCGCTGGAAAGCGCGGCGATAAATGCCTTCTCCCCTATCCGATGGCTTCTTTGAAAAGGCTCGTGACATTAGCTTAGCAGCCATGAGTTGTCCTTGATGCGCTCGAGTCTAGTAAATTATCGATCAGCGGTACCGAATCCTGGGATCCAGAAAAGCGTAAACGAGATCGGTGATCAAGTTAATGACTAGAAACGATATTACGATAAATAGTACCAAGCCCTGAACGATGAAATAGTCTCGCTTGAGAACCGCCTGCCAGAAGAGATTGCCTAGGCCGGGTATTCGAAATATTGCCTCGGTAACCACGGCTCCCCCCATAAAGGCGCCCAGTTGCAAGCCCAGTACGGTAACCACCGTGATCAGGCTGTTCTTTAAAGCGTGTCGGGTTATGACGACGCGTTCCTTTAGCCCTTTCGCCCGTGCGGTGCGTACGTAATCGGCGGTTAAAACCTCCTCCAGCGAGGATTTGAGGAATCGAGCTAGAATAGCCGAAATACCAATGCCTAAATTTACTGAAGGTAAGACAAGGAATTTGAGGTTCTGGGGATTAAAACGGAACGGTGAAAACTCCATCACCCGTTTATAGCCGGAGACAGGCAACAGCCCGAGTTTAAATCCAAAAAAAAGCGCGAGCAAAATGCCCAGCCAAAAAGTAGGAACTGCCAGACCCAGAGAAGTAAAATAATTGGCGCTGACGCCGAGCACGGATCGTGGTTTTACCGCTGCAACCAAACCCACAGGTAGGCAGACGACAATGGCGATAAAAAAGGCACAGAAGGTAAGCTCCAGCGTGACCGGCAGGGTGCGTCGCAATAGTTCACTTACCGGAAAATCGTTGATGAAGGAACGGCCCAGGTCACCTTGCAAGGCTCGCCACAGCCAGATGACGTATTGAGTATACCAGGGCCGGTCAAGCCCCATCTCTCGTCGTACGGCATCCAGTTGCTCCTTAGGGCAGTCTGGCCCGCAGATAACCGCCGCCGGATCACCTGGAATAGCCCGCAGCATCATGAAAATAAGCAGCGATGTGATAACGATCACTGGAATGGCTTGAAGCACTCTCCTCAGTATGTAAGCGATCATTCATCTACTCGCAGGTGAAAAATCGCGACTCCCCGCTGTAGCGCCGTCATCTGCTAAAACTTTCTATGTGAAGGGTATGTTGTCACAAAATACAAAAACTCAAGCCGGGACGTTACTTATCCAACCAGACACGGTCCAGCAGCATGGCGCAGTCTACGGAGGTGTCGAATCCTTTCACAGATTTCGTCATGGCGAAGATGGGGCTCTTTCGGGCTACTACGAGGGCCCAGGATTCGTCCAGGAGTGCCTGCTGGAACTTCCCGTAAAGCTGTTTGCGTTCTTCTCGATCCATAATGGATTGGCCTTTGAGGGCTGCCTCTTGATAGGCCTTGGGCAGCTTGTCGCCCCAAAGCGGGTTGTTCTGGATCCGGTAAACCGAGCCCATCACCACTTGACTGGGGTCCAGATGCCCCATGCTGGCAAAGGAAAAGGTAGCCGGATATTTGGCTTTCTGTAAGATCGGGTACCATTCGGCAGGGTCCAAGTTCTTTATCTCGAATTCGATGCCGGCTTGGGCACAGTCAGATTTTAAGATCTGTGCCATCTCGGCGAGTTCGGGATATGCCGTGCAGGCCATCACCGTGGCTTTCACGCCGCCCTCGTAACCCGCCGCGGCTATCAGTTCCTTCGCCTTTTCGATGTTAAATGAATAGAACAACTCGAACTTTTCTTGCCAGGCGAAACTACTGGGTGGAAATGGAGAGGTGGTCGGCTCTCCCGTGCCAAAGAGAACAGCATCGGAGATTGCTTTTCGATTCAGACAATACTGCACAGCCTGACGTGCCTCTTTTTTGTTCCAGGGTTCAAAATTAGGGCTCAGATAGAGTGTGTAGAACAGGAAACCGGGATGACCGGTGTTTAAACTGAAATTCTTTTGCAAAAGGCTCACATCCTTATAGGGTGCGCCCTCGATCATGTCCAGCTCACCGGACTCCAAGGCCAGCACCATGGCATCGGTGTCGGTGTAAGGACGAAACATGATTTTATCCAGATACGGTAGGCCCTTTTCCCAGTAATCGGGATTGCGTTCGTAAATGATGTGGTCGCCGGGGATCCACTCCTTCACCCTGAAGGGTCCGGTGCCGACAGCCGTTTTCTTGATGTCATAGAACGCCTCGGGAGCTACGATAGCCAGCCGTGAAAGGGTGTCGAACATGGCCGGGGTCGGTGTCTCATAAAAAATCTTAAGCGTGTATTTGTCCAAGACCTCGACATCGTCAATGGTTAGCGTCATCTGATAGACATGCCGTCCATAAGCCTTACTCCGCGCGCGGGTGAAATTAGCGGCCACGTCATCAGAGGTCATCTCACGCCCGTTGTGAAATTTCACTCCTTTGCGCAGGTGCAATACGATACTTTTGCCGTCATCGGCCACATCCCATTTTTCTGCCAGCTCGGGCTGAACCTCGTTGTCGTGGGTGTAGCGCACTAAATGGTTATATACGATTTTCTGATTGCGACTGTTGAGCCAACCGTAATGGTAGGCGTCGAAGCTCAAGATATCACCGGAGGCGCCTAAAATGAGTGTACCGCCCTGTTTTGGATTTTGAGCATCGACTGTGGATACAGCCATCCCCCAAACAACAAAAAAGGTTAGCATAATACCGAATACCAAGGTCCAAGAATACCTGTAAGAAGATAGTTTCATTTTTCCCTCCTTTTCTGAAGATTATTCCCCAATGGCACAGTTACTGTAACGATTAACGAACACCTAAATTACCCCGGCTCAACGTCGGAGATCCGGGGCTTTAACTTGGTAAAACTATCTCAATTTCGGACGGTCATTACTTAACCGAGAATCGGTGGCACAAGGAGTAATTGTATTAGAACGATGTTAAATTAAGATTTTGTTGAATCGTATCTTTCTTTATTATGTGTGACCATGCCAAAAAGAAAATTGTGTGTCAAGAATTAATAGGATATGGCGACAGTTCTCGGTGACTATGGCATTGTCGTCGTCCGGCCCCTTTTTGTGTGTTCGCCGAGAGTCAGTGAGAAATTGGCTTTTCTTTGGTTTTTCAAATGGTTTTGACCTAGAGTTAAATGGTCGATCGCATATGAATTTTCGCCTGGAAACCGCTTGACAAAGATTTTACGATAAAGATAGAAGAGTTATAATGATTCATTATTCAAAGGAGGAGATTACGATGCCGGAATTGGCTTATCTGAATGGTAAGTTTATGCCCATAGAAGAAGCGATGGTTCCGATAGAAGACCGGGGCTATCAGTTTGGAGACGCAGTATACGAGGTTGTCAACAGTTACAGCGGTAACATGTTTGGCCTTGAGGAACACTTGGACAGACTCGAGCGGTCTTTGAGAGAATTATCTTATCCACCGGTATCCCGAGAAGATATTCGTAATGCCATGATCGAAATTCTGAAACGATCCGGGATGGAACGTGCCGGTGTGTATTTGCAAATATCCAGAGGGGTTGTTCCTAGAAATCATGCCTATACGGATGCAGTTAGTGTTCAGATTGTCATGACGGTGCGGCCGGTAAAGGAAGTTGACAATGAATTAAGAGTCAATGGGGCCACTGCGATTACCGTAACGGATATCCGTTGGGGACGTTGTGACATCAAAACGGTGCAGCTGCTACCGAACTGCCTTGCCAAACAAAAAGCGGTTGAAGCCGGAGCGTATGACACGATTTTTGTGACGGATGAGGGTATTGTGCGAGAGACAACCATATCGAATGTATTTATCGTCCGTGGCAGTAAGGTCGTTACCCACCCGGCAAACCATAATATTTTAAACGGTATCACACGAATGATGGTTATTGACTGTGTCAAAGAGTTGAACCTGCCTTTTGAAGAACAGTTTTACACCCGCGATGAAATGTTTGCAGCAGATGAGGTATTTTTTAGCGGGACCACCATAGAAGTACTGCCCATCGTGAAAATCGACGATCGAACGATCGCAAATGGTAAAGTCGGCCCGATTACGAATCGATTATACGAAACATTGCACGCAAAAACGCCAAAATAAAAAATCATGAAACGAATCGCTGTTGGACAGATTCTGCAGGAGACAAATTGCCTCAATCCGCACACAACGGACTGGAGCGACTTTGAAATCTATGGACTCGCGTATGGAAAGGACGTAATGGACAGGTACGGTGATGTCTGTGAATTGGCCGGTTTTGCTGTGCTTCCTGAGATCCTTGGTGAGGAGATCGAATGGATGGGCCTGATACGTGCGCTCGCTTGGCATGGAGGACCCTTGCGTGCCGGACTTATAGAGGAAATCGTAGACCGGATCGGGGAAAAGTTGCGCCGAGAGAATGTCGATGGTGTGATAATTTCATTGCATGGGGCACAAGCAGGCGTGGATGATCCCGATTTAGGCGGAAGCGTGTTGAAAGCGATCCGCGATACGGTGGGTTCCGGCATCCCGGTGGTGGCGACATTGGATCTTCATGCCAATCTGACTCGAAAAATGGTATCAAACGCAGATGTACTCGTCGGGTATCACACATTTCCTCACGTGGACCAAGCTCAGTGCGGAAAACGCGCCGCAAACGTATTGGCGGAGTTGTTAAAGACCGGAATACGGCCCCAGATATCTGCATGGAAAATCCCGATGATTGTCAACACTGATGGACGGACGACGGATAGAGGCGTGCTTGCCCACCTTTGGCGGCGGATCATAGCAGCGGAGCAGGACTCGAGTGTGCATTCCGTCGGGCTTTACCAGGTACAACCTTGGCTTGATGTGCCGAATCTGGGCTGGACTTTTTACCAAGCCTACCTGGGAGAGAAGCCTCCCTTGAACCCGGAAGCGGTCAGCCAAGAGTGCTGGAATACGCGATTTCATAAGGAGACACAATTTTTAAAACCGGAGCAGGTCGTGCCCGCAGCACTGAAGATTGAGGGAAGACCGGTGGCGGTTTCCGAGAGTCACGATGCTACCAACAGCGGAGCCCCTGGAGACAGCACGTTGTTAATGGAAGCGCTTGTGAGCCACCGGATTCCTGATGGCGGCGCATTGTGCTTTTGTGTCGATGCGGCAGCGGTGCAAACCTGTTTAACTGCCGGTGAAGGCAGCGAAATCGAACTTGAAATCGGAGGCCGGTTTGATCCCTTTTCCCAACCACTGAAATTGAGAGTGAAAATCCTGAAATTGGGACAGGTCACTTACTTACTTTCCGGACACGGTGGTCACAATATGCCGGTGGACATGGGAAACGCCGCTGTCGTCAACGTTAACGACGTGACGTTAGTATTGACGGAGAAAACCGGACCGGGAAGTTCCCCGATAGTGTACGAGGCGTTGGGGCTCGATCCGAAACACTTTAAGATTGTGATTGCCAAAAGCCCTGAAGGATTTCGACAGGATTACGAGTCATTTGCCGCCGGGATCCTCTATTGCGGTGCATCAGGTTGTTCCACACCCCATCTGGAAGCTGTTGAGTTAAAGCAAGCGAGTCGGCCACTCTTCCCGTTCGATGCACTGGCGGATACATCTGAGGCGACATGGGCAAAAGATATGATGAAAGGAAGATAAAGGGTATGACTGATAAAGTCATGAGCTCTAAAGAGGCGGTACGGCGATTTGTTCATGACGGAGATCATATCTCCCTGGGCGGATTTACCATTGTCCGAAATCCCATGGCGCTTGCCTATGAAATCGTCAGGCAGAAGATTAAAGATCTTCATGTGTATGTGCATTCCCAGGGTCAAGCATTCGACGTGTTAATCGGTGCCGGGTGTGTAAAGGCGATGGAATTTGCTTATGGGGGAACGGCTCGGTTTTCACCATCCGGCGGCATTCGCTTCAGAAACGCCATCGAAGGAGGAGCGGTTCGATTCGAGGATTACACCAATCATCAGATGGTGTTACGATTTTTAGCAGGGGCCATGGGCGTTCCCTTTTTGCCGTTAAAAGGAGTACTGGAAACTGATGTTCTAAAAAAGTGGGGGTTCGATGAATCCTTTCGGCGAGAAACTCCCAAAATTTCGGATAAAAAATTAGCGATTATTAAAAATCCCTTTGCCGGACCGGGAAAAGAAGAAGACCTCATCGTCGTTCCCGCAATTCAGCCGGATGTAACTCTTTTGCATGTCCAAAAGGCAGATGCCGAAGGGACTTGCCGTATCGAGGGTCTTACCTTTGCCGATGTGGAACAGGCCAAGGCAGCCAGACGGCTCATCGTTTCTTGTGAAGAACTCGTATCACGGAATGAGATGCGCAAGGATCCGGATCGAAATAAGATCCCTTTTTTTATTGTGGATGCTGTTGTGCCGGTGCCTTATGGTGCGCATCCCACCGCCTGTAACGGTTATTATGATTATGACGATGAGCATTTGCTCTACTATGGCAAAGAGGCAGAGACCGATGATGGCTTCAAGGCCTATCTGGATAAATTTGTATTCGGGGTTTCTTCTCACGGAGAATATTTGAATCATATCGGTAAGGATGCGCTTGAATCCTTAAAAGCGGACCCGATACTCGGGTACCGGCCCAGGAATTATCTCTAGTTTATGAGATTTTCAAATGGAAACAAAATGTTAGAGTATTCACGCCAAGAAATGATGGCCATTGTCGCTGCCAGAGAAATTCGGGATGAAGATATCGTGTTCTGCGGAACCGGAATATCAATGGTAGCCGCAATGGCGGCAAAGCATATCTGCGCCCCTCGTAGCATCATCTTTTTTGAAACCGGAGGAATCGACTGTGAACTCCAGGAACTGCCTTTATCCGTGGGGGATCCTCGTGTAATGCTGGGTACGACCATCAATGCGGGTTTGGCTGAAAGTTTTGCGATCCTCCAGAACCCTCGGACGAGTCACAGAGTGGTGGCCATCTTGGGTGCGGCGCAAATTGATCCGTACGGAAGTCTGAACTCAACCTGTTTAGGAGATTACTGGCATCCAAAGATGCGGTTTCCGGGTGCCGGTGGGGCTTGTGATGCAGCGGCCTATGCGGGCAGAGTGATCACCTTCATGAAACAGGAACGCCGACGGTTTGTAACCGCACTCGACTATGTGTCCTCCCCCGGTATGCCTCAAGATCCGGAAAATCGGAAGCGCCAAGGGCTTTCTATACCCGTGGATTCAATTGTCATTACCGATATGGCCCTATTTCGTTTCTCAAAGGATAGCAGACGCATGTACCTCTGGGGCTATTATCCTGGAATCACGCCGGATGACGTCATCAAAGACGTTGGGTTTTCGATAGAAACACGGGAAAGCCGAGAAATTACGTCGCCGAGTTCCGAAGAACTTCGCCTTGTCAGAGAAAAAATCGATCCACTCGGGCTGATTATCAAACGAAAACCAAAAGCTTAATCGGTCTCATTTTCTCCGCTTATTCGCTGTTTTTCGTGTCTTTGGTGAATATATAAAGCAGTGTTACACCGACTATATAGACCGCACAAACCAGAAACACCATTCGGAACGCGTCGGGTCCAAAGGATGCTTTAGGGTAGATATATTGCATCGCATTCCCCATGCCGTGCAAAAAGACGGCGGCGCCTGTGATGGAAAAAAAATTGATCCCGGCCATGGCGGTTCCAGCCATCTCTGGCGGCATCTGTTCCTTTATTTGCGCGTACATGACAAGACCGCTGCTACCAAAAAGCCCGAAACTAAAAAAAAGGAATGCCAATACGATAAAACTTGTGCCTGTGCGCAGAAAGGCAAGGGTAAACAGAATGAGAAAAAGGACAATTAATCCAAAAACGACGATCCATTTCCGGGTGTTTAGAATGCTGTCCGATAGCCAACCGAAAATGGGCCCTCCTAAGATAAGTCCTACATTTAAGAAAAAGATAATGTTACCTGTATTCACCTGAGAAAACTTCATCACCTGCATGAGATACGGTCCCGCCCATAGGCTTTGAAGCGCAAAAAAGATTCCAAACCGGCCAAAGTTCGTCATGGAAATAATCCAATAGTCTTTTGTTTGAAACAGCAGGTGAAGATCGGAGAATATATTTCGAAGTCCCTTTGAAGGGTTTTTTGGGCTTGAACCAAAGGGTGTTTCATGGGGTTTGTCTCGAACCACTAGAAAAAAAATGATTGATGCGAGAAATGTGATGACCGCAAAAAGGGTGAACACGTACCGCCATCCCATGCCCCTGACTAACAGAACCAGCGGCGTTGTGGAGGCGACATTGCCCAGTGTGCCGATGGAGACGACAACCGCGGAAAGGGTCGCAAACTTCATCGGATCGAACCAAAGCGTCACCAGCTTGAAACTTCCCATTAGGTTGCACGCCATTCCAATGCCGAGAAGTCCCCGGCCGAAAGCCGACATCGCCAATGAATTTGATCCGGCGAAGATAAGAACCCCGACGACTGCCATCAGCGAAAGCACGGTCATGGTTATCCGTGGGCCGATATGGTCCAGGTAGACACCCAATGGGATCTGGGCGAGGGCAAACGTATAGAAGAAGACAGCGGACATGAGACTGATACCTTTTGTATCAAGGGCAAGATCCGCCATTAACTGGGGGGTAATCACTGCAATGCAGGTTTTGTAAAATTGAGACAGCAAAAAAAGCAAGCAGGTAACGGCGAAGATCATCCAGCTTCGAGATAAAATAAGTTTCATAGGTTAAAAGTGCCTGCCTTTGAATAAACCACGTCTCAGCGATTAAATGGAATCCATTTCTTGTTGGGATACCTATTCGAACGATCGGCTTCCTGCAAGTAAAAAAACCGTCTTGCTTTTATCCTGAGAATCCTGCCTAATCGATTCGGCGATCAAAAAAAGCTTGACAGAAAAAACCGGAATTCAGATATGATGCCTCCGTAGGAATCTTTTTACCGGGGATTTCGAATTGGCAGATTAAGGAATTTTAAATGACTTGATAAAAAGGGGGATGTAATGTCAAACCAGTGGTCATCGGAAAGAATTCAGGGGATTAAGCTGTCAGAAATACGAGCGGTTTTTTCAAAGGTCGAAGAAGCCAAGAAAAAAGGCATCGATGTGACCAACTTTTCCATTGGTCGGCCGGATTTTGATACCCCCGGCCATATCAAACAGGCAGCACAAGAGGCACTGGACAAAGGATTGGTCCACTATACAACAAGTGCCGGTGTTCTGCCATTGAGGGAGGCTGTCTGTAAAAGACTCGAGGAAGATTTTGAACTCAAAACGGAACCGGATGAGGTGATCATTACAAGTGGTGCCACGGAGGCGATCTATATTGGTCTGCAAAGTATTCTAAATCCCGGCGACGAAGTGGTCGTTCCTGAACCGATGTATGTGTATTATACCGGGTGGTCGTTTTTGGGAGGCGCCAACTGTGTCACGATTCCGCTGTCTGAAGCGGATGACTTTTTACTGAAGGCGGATCGGGTAAAAGAAACGATCACGGATAAAACCAAGGTGTTGATATTAAATTCGCCGAACAATCCAACCGGTCAGATCTTCAGAAAAGAAGATGTATTGGAAATCGCAAAACTAGCCGTCGAACACGACCTTCTCGTTATTTCGGATGATATTTATCATCACATGATCTACGATGATATGGAATATTTTCCCATTGCAAAGGCACCTGGAATGAAGGAACGAACGCTGATTATCGGAAGCTTTTCCAAAAGCTATGCCATGGATGGGTGGCGGGTCGGATATCTACAGGGGCCGCGACCGATTATTGCAGATGCCATTAAGATGCATCAGCATATCGTTAGTTGCCCGAATGCGTTTGTTCAAATCGGAGCGCAGACAGCGCTGACCGCTTCACAGGAATGTGTTAAGGAGATGGTGGCTGAATTCGATCTCCGGCGGAAACTGCTTATTTCATACATGGAAGATATGGGCATGCCGTGTGTTCGCCCCCGGGGCGCATTCTATGCCTTTCCTTCCATTCGGAAATATGGCATGACATCCAAAGAATTTAGTAACTTTTTACTGTCGGAGGCGCGTGTGGCAGTCGTTCCCGGCGATGCGTTTGGTGTTGCCGGGGAGGGTCATATTCGAATCGCCTATTCGACATCTTCTGACGATATTGAACAGGGGATGCAACGGGTAAAAGAGGCTTTGAGAAATTTATAGAATTTGACCACAGGCATGCACAGATGTTTCTCCCTTCGGACATCGCCGGGAGAAAAGAAGTCACCAAAGAAGTCAAAAAGGTCTGCGTCTGTCAGCGTGTGTCTGCGGTTAATAAAAGAAGGGATGTAGTATGGAAACCGTTCAAGTGCGAAAGATAAATCAGGTCTTTGAAGACAATAGAATAGACAATATTCCTGAGGCCATCGATCAAAAGCTTCAGTTGATAAACTTCGATAACATGGTAAAGCCCGGCATGCAGATCGGCATCACCGTTGGAAGTCGGGGGATCGATAATATACAGCGCATCATAAAGGCGGTTATCGAAGAAGTGAAAAAGAGAGAGGCGATCCCCTTTCTCATAACGGCCATGGGTTCCCATGGGGGTGCGACCGCCGAAGGTCAAAAGAAAGTTTTGGAAAAATATGGCTTTACCGAGGAAACGATGGGGGTTCCTGTCAAAGCGACCATGGATGTGGTGGAATTGGGAACGCTTGATAATGGGTTAAAGGTCTATTTTGATAAAATTGCTTATGAATCTGATGGTATCATTGCCGTGAATCGAGTGAAGGTGCACACTGGATTTAAATCAACGATTGAAAGTGGATTGCATAAGATCTTGGCAGTGGGATTGGGCAATCACAAGGGGGCCAGTTTGGTGCACGCCCTCGGTGTCAAAGGACTTAAAGACTATATGGTGGAATTTGCCGGCGTTATTCTTGAAAAAGCGCCAATTCTATGCGGAATTGGGCTACTCGAGAATGCCTATGACAAAATCTGTCGTATTTCTGCGGCAGCCCCAAAGGATTTTACGAAAATCGATCAGGGATTGCTTAAAGAATGCAAGGAAATTTTACCTCAGCTACCGGTCCGAGATGTGGATATTCTCATGGTTCAAGAGATGGGCAAAAACATCAGCGGTACCGGTATGGATACCAACATCGTCGGAGGCATCTTAGAGTATGATCCCGGCGAATATACACCCCCCAGGATCAAACGTATCGTTTTGCTCGATTTAACCGATGAAACCAACGGAAATGCCTTGGGTATCGGTCGAGCCGATCTTATCACCAGGAAAGTGTATGAGAAGCTCGATCTGAACGCGACCTACACAAACACGATTACAGCGACGTTTCTTGATCGAGCAAAAATTCCAATCGTAATCGATACGGAAAAAGAGGCGTTTGAAGTTGCCTTGAAAACCATATGGAATCTGCCCGGCACCTCGCCGCGGGTGATGATTATCAAAAATACATTAAAATTAGATGAACTTTACGTTTCTGAGCCGATCTGGAAAGAAATTGAAAATCGGCCGAATATCGATCCCGCCGGTGAATGGGAACCCATTGTGTTTGATGATGGTGGCGAATTGCAGTTGAGAATCTAAAAAATAGCTTTTCAAACCTTCAGATTTGAAATTGAGTGCGACCGCAAGATGTATCTGATCCCCCATCGGTGGCCGAAATCACGGAAACGATACGACCGATAGTTTTTGAGCCGCAGGCCATCCGTCGGGACGTGCTTATAAAGGCTCACGGCCTTTCGGATCGCCGGGCCAAGACCCTCGGCCACATCCTTATTTACACAATAAGCGCTTCGCGTGGCTCCGTTATATAGGCGCTTTCCAAGGGGCGATCGATGCGTTGAAGAAGCTTCCAAATGAGGACCCATCAGGCCCGGGTCCGAGGTCAGCGCTGCAAAGGTGAGGGGTGTTTAGAAGCGACCTGTCTCCTGTATTGACAAATATACCGATTCTGTTATGAATATTTAATATTTCATGCGTGGGTGTCATTGCAGTCGATAGGGTGGGATCGTCTCATATCGAATCGTTGTTATTTTCATTTATTTTTCGTCTATTATTCATTTATTCGACAACATGTCACAAAAGGAGGGTATCATGAAAAAGTATCGTTTGATGAGCCTATTTTCGGTCATTTTGGGAATTTGCCTGACTCTTTCTGCCTTGACCGGTTACGCTGCCGATTATCCGACACGGCCGGTAAAAGTTATCGTGCCATGGGCGGCCGGCGGCGGCACGGACACGTTGACCCGTGCCGTGCTCATGGTGATGGACAAGTACTTTCCCCAGCCCATGTTTGTTGTCAATAAAACCGGCGGGGCCGGGACCGTGGGCCATACAGTGGGCGTCAAATCCAAGCCGGACGGATATACCATTGTGATCAACGGTTTCGGGCCGACCACCACCCAGCCGCACCTCAAAGATCTGCAATACACGGAAAAAGATTATACCGTCATTTGTCAGCTCAACAAAATTCCGCGAATTATGATCGCCAATCAAAAAACGCCCTACAACAACATGAAAGAGATGATTGCGTACGCGAAAGAACATCCTGAAAAAATCAATGTGGCGGTCGCCGGCATCGGCACCAGCGGATATCTAGCCATGGTACAGATGGAAGATCAGTTCGGCGTGAAATTCACTATCGTTCCTCAGGGTGGGGGCGCCCATCAAAAGACGGCCGTATTGGGCGGTCACAGCGACGTCGGGCCGACGACTGCCAATGAAGGCGGCCCCATGGTGTTGTCCAAACAGGTTAAGGCCCTCGGCGTATTCGACGAAAAACGGTATGACGAAAATCCGGATATCCCCACCATGATCGAACAGGGTTACGATGTCACCAGCTACGTGCTGATGCATGCCTATGCACCGGCCGGAACGCCGCCGGAAAGAGTTCAAATGCTCCAAGAGGCCTTTCAAAAATGCATCAAGGATAAAAGTCTTCAGAAGACGGCAAAGAAGTTGAACCTGGGGCTTGAGTTCAAGGACGGGGCCACCGCATCGAAGGACCTCGACAAGTGGCGGGTACTATACGGTCAACTCATCGGCAAGCTTGGTTTGAAGAAGAAATAAAGACGGTTAAACGGGTCCGTAAGATATGAACAAATCCGAAAGCATTATCGCCGGGATCCTGTGTTGCTTCAGTATTTTTATCTTTATTGCCAGCAATTCCATCCCGCTGATGGTGGCGGTGGAAAAGAGCAACGTGGTCAATGCGCGTTTTTTCCCCAAGCTCATGAGTATCGTGATGTTCGGTCTGAGCATCTATATGATGATAGAGGGCCGGCTGCTGCGACGGGCGGCGGCGGAACGTCGAAAACCAGAGGAGAGACCTCAACCGTCGGTGGACAGATGGGGATACCTCCGTATTTTCGGGGTCGGGGCGATGAGTCTGTTCTTCTACTTTCTCATAGAGCCTCTTGGTTTCCTCCTCTCCGGTGCGTTGTTTATTCTTGGGACACTACTCGCGCTGGGAAACCGAAAATGGTATGTGTTGCTGTCCATGTCCGTGGCCGCGCCGTTGATCGTCTATCTTCTCTTTAAAACCGTCCTGGGCGCCTATTTGCCCACCGGTATATTCTATTTCTAGCGATATTCAGGAGACAACATGGCTTTCTTCGAACAGCTGGCCATAGGGTTCTTGGACATTTTTCATCTCTACAACATGATCGCCATCGCCGCAGGGGTGCTGGTGGGGATCACGGTGGGGGCGCTGCCGGGGTTGACGGCGACCATGAGTGTGGCGGTCATTACGCCCGTCACCTTCACCCTATCCCCGGAAATCGGGATTGCGCTGCTTTTAGGTGTCTACGTCGGCGGAATCTACGGAGGGTCTATTACGGCCATTCTGCTCAGGACTCCGGGCACACCGGCGGCCATTGCCACGGTTTTCGACGGGTATCCCATGACTCAGAAAGGTCAGGCCGGCCAGGCGCTGTACATGGCTCTGATCGCTTCCGTATCCGGCGGTCTTATCAGTGCCCTGGTCTTGATCGGTATCGCCCCGCTGATCGCCAAAGTCGCGCTCCAGTTCGGTCCGCCCGAGTATTTTGGATTGACGGTATTTGGTATCAGCGTCATCGCGTCGGTTTCCGGCCAACGGATGGTCAAAGGATTGATCACCGGCGCTTTCGGTATCATGCTGTCCATGGTCGGACTGGACGCCTTTACCGGCGTGCCGCGATTTACCTTCGGTAGCACCGAAATGATGTCCGGCTTCAACTTGATTCCGGTACTCATCGGCGTGTTTGCCACATCGGAGATTTTGTTCCAGGCCCAACAGCGGATCGATAAAACCGGCTTCAAGGGCGAGATCAAAAACATTTTTATCGGCTTCAATCGGATAAAAAAGTACATCGTGACCATCATCCGGTCGAGCCTCATCGGATCTTTTATCGGCGCGGTACCCGGCACCGGCGGTGGAATTGCCGCCTTCATCGCCTATGCTGAAGCCAAACGGGTGTCCAAACAGCCCGAAAAATTCGGAACCGGTGTCTTAGAGGGGGTGGCCGCTGCCGAATCCGCCAACAACGCCACCACCGGCGGCGCCCTGGTGCCTATGCTCACGCTGGGGATACCGGGAGACTCGGTGACGGCTGTCCTGATCGGGGCGTTTATGATCCAGGGGCTGATTCCGGGACCGCTGCTGTTTCAGCAGCACGGCAGGACCGTTTTTGCACTCTTTGCCGGATTTTTTGTCGCCAATGTTATCTTATTGCTCATGGGTCTTGTCGGGCTTCGGTACTTTGCCCGTGTGGCCAACATCCCCAGCCGGATTCTTTCACCCATCATTTTACTTCTCTGTTTCGTCGGCTCCTATGCGGTAGCCAACAGCCTGGTGGATGTGGGTGCCATGCTGGTCATGGGGGGCGTGGGCTATTTTATGCGGAAATACGGATTTCCGGGTGGGCCGCTGGTCATCGGTATGATACTCGGCCCGATGGTGGAAAAAGCCATGCGCCAGTCACTAACCGTATCCCATGGGGATTGGACTGTATTTCTCAAAAGCCCCATCGGATGCTCCTTTCTGATATTGACCGTCGCATCGCTTGTCTGGTCTAGCATCCGTCAACGAAAGAGAATATAGACATTCTAAACTATCCACATCAATAACCCTTTGGTTCACGTGGGTAAAAACGGTAATACCGTTTGGATGGATATTGCCAATGGAGGTATCGATTTATGGCAGGCAAGAAAAGGCGGCGTTTTTCATAAAACACCGCCCTTCGCACTGACAGTTGCATTTGGTAAAATTGGTTTAGAATAATTTTGAATCCG
>JAHEHB010000369.1 GCA_024644775.1 Deltaproteobacteria bacterium | reverse complement strand
GGCAATTCGCCGTTTTCGATACGATTGTAGCACCTGTCGCACTTGTACATCACGCCGTTTCCGGCGAAATTGGGCAGCAGGTCGAGGTAAAGCCCCACACCGGTCTGGCGTTGGGGAATGTCCCAGGGGCAGACCACCTGGCACTTACGCCCGCCAAGGCAGATGTCCGGGTCGATCAGCGTAATCCCGTTTTCGAGTTTCCGCGATGCTCCCCAGGGGCAAAGGTCGGCGCACGGCGGGTTCTGGCAGTGCATGCAGCGTCGGGGAATGTTGAGTGTCGTTTCTTCACCATCGATGCTTACGGTAGACTCCTGGATATACAGCCAATTATAAGGGGTGAGGCGATCCCGCACCTCCCGTTTTTCGGCACTGGACCAATCCGCCACCTTCACCCGGCGAGGATACATTTTCGGGAAAGGCTGCTTCGGCTCGGGGTATTTGAAATCGTTGACCTCGCGGCACGCCTCGACGCACGCCTCGCACCCGATACATTTACGGATGTCGATCAACGTGGCCAGCTCTCCCGGCTCAGTTGGCTTTGCGGATGCCGGAAGGGGAACTTGAGACGCACAGGCGGCGCAGGCCGCCGCCAGTCCTTGTTTGAGAAATGTTCTGCGCGATAGTGATGGCATATGTGAACTCCCTATGGTTTCATGTCTTATGAACGGCGAAGGATCAATTTAACAAGTTTATCGGGGTCTACAATTTGGCCCAGCTGAGAGTAAATAATCCTTGCCGGTTCGTTGGCACCGTTCTTCACGCCGATGTCGTACGGGAATCTGACGTCGCCCTCTCAACAATGACACTGGGGAATGCATTCATGTTTGTATGGGGTAAAAACATCGCCGAGGTAAGTTCTTCCATATATTTAACATTACTGGAGAAATCGATGTAGGTCATATTGTTGCAAATGTCACGCGCCTCCTGGCGATATCGATTGGACAACAAGGTCATATAGGCTCCGGCGATCGAGCTGTTGCCAAGGTATTGAAATCTTTTTCGCTCGATATCCGGCAGCAAGCCAATCGAAATGGCCTTTTCAACGTCGAGGTACCGACCGAATCCGCCGCTAATGATCACCCGATCGACCATGGGAAAATCGAGTCCGGCCTGGTTCAAAAGAACCGTGAATCCGGCATAAACCGCTGCCTTGCTCAGAATGAGGTTCTTGATATCGGTTTCAGAAAAAATGATATCTTCTTCCATTGCAGCTTCCGAGGCGTATGCCAGAATGTATGTCATTTCGCCGTTTTCGTTTTTAGTTCTTGGATGGCCGGTTTTCAGCTGAAACTTCCCGCTGCGGTCAATAATCCCCCGCCGCAGCATTTCGGATATCAAATCGATCATGCCGGAACCGCAGATGCCCCTCGGAGCGGCATTCTCTACGGTAGAATACGAGGGCTCGAAGGAGCCTTTCGCGATGGAGACCTTTTCGATAGCACCTTCTTCCGCTCGCATACCCCAACGTATCCCCCCACCTTCAAAAGCCGGTCCGGCGCTGCATGCCGCGGTCATGAGCCAGTCTTTGTTGCCCAACACGATTTCGCCGTTGGTGCCGATGTCGATGAACATCGTCAGCGGTGCTTCTCTGTGAAAACCGGCATAAATCAGGCCGGAGACAATATCTCCCCCAACATAGCTGGCTGGCCCGGGCATGATGTATACCGCAGCCATCGGGTTGGATTTGATTCCGATTTCCCCGGCCTTCAAAATGGGAAATTCAGATATCGTCGGAACATAAGGCTCCCTGCGGATATAACGCGGTTCGATCTGCAAAAGAAGGTGGGCCATGGTGGTGTTGCCGGAAAGTACAACGTTTTTAACATGTTTCGCTTCCGCTCCGGCGCTGTCAAGAGCTTCGCCGATCAAGCTGTTGATAGTGGCCAGGGCCATACGGCTCAACTTTTTGACACCGTCTTTTTCAGCACACACGATGCGATTGATGATGTCGTCACCGCAGGAGGCTTGGCGATTGTGGCCGGATGTGGCGGCAATGATGGCGCCGTCGGTCATATCCACAACGTAGACAACAATTGAAGTTGTTCCAATGTCAATCGCCAGGCCCAAGCGTGGGTACTGGTCGTTCCCCGGGCGTACTTCCAGGATTTCGTTGGCGCATTTACGCTGAATGATCGACACGGTCATTTTCCAGTTATCTTTCCGCACCACGTCGGCAAGCTGACGCATTACCTTGATGCCGACGTTCAGCCGGGTTACGTCACAACCCGCGCGCTTCAAGCCTCTATTGAGCCGATCCAGGTCACTGACCGAATCATCCAAAGTCGGCGGCTCCAATTCCAAAGGAATTTCTCTTAACATCGGTTCGATATCCGACACCAACCCTTTGAGCCGGGCGGTGGCGTCCGCTCCCATTCCGGCAACTTTCAATTTACGTTCGATGGCCTCATCGGGAATTCTGACGGTGAGATCTCCGGTGATTAGACTCTGACACGCCAGGACATAATTTTTTTCCACTTCGGAATGGGTCAGCAGGGGAGAAGGCGTTGCATTCACATGACCCGACTCCAGCACCAACTTGCATTTTCCGCATGAGCCTTTTCCGCTACAGGAGGCGTTTAAGTGGATATCCGCTGCTTGAGCGGCATCGAGGAGAGTCCTGCCCTGCGGAATTTCGACGTCTTTGTTGTCCGGAAGGAAAATGACCTTGTGCTTTTCGATCTGGATAACGGCCTGATCATCCGCATCCCAACCCTCCTTGCGCTTTTGCATGAACCAGATCGGACATGACGATCGGTATTTACAGTAAATTTTGGGATCCCGGCAGGAAAGGCAATCCTCGCAGAGGTAGATATTGTGCTTCATACACAAGAAATTGGTATCGATTTCAGGGTGGCACGCGCACGAACCCATCCGATTCATCTCCCTTTTGAATGATAGCTCTCAACGTCGCAAAGATAATCGCTCGGCTGAAATTTGGAGGACAGCATATGTCAAAAATAATTCAACGTAGCTATACGGAAAAGATCCTAGTCCGTGTCTGAATAAAGCTCACCGACGGGGATTTTTTCTCCCGGGCGCCAAGTTTCAAAATCGGGCGCGGTAAGATAATCGCCTTTTCTGACAGCGCCTTTGACCCAAACAATCCGCGTGTTGCACTCTTCTACCGACCGGCCCAGGTCCCGTTGACGTTTTTCCAAAGCTTTCTCCGCCGTCTGCCGTTTTCTGTGAACTGAAATAACCTTTTTCTTGGGTTTTTGAAGATCATATTCATCGTATATAAGTGCATACATGCCTTCCTCCTTTCTTTATAACTGTTAACAGCTACACCGCTAATAGGCTTTTTAAGGCCCTGTTCAGTGTTTCTGCGGTTTGAAGGCCGACAAAACGTTTCACTTCTATCGCATCCTTAAAAATAATGGTGGTCGGTATACTTTGTATTTCCAGGTTCAATGCAATTTCCCGGCTTTGATCGATATTTACCGTGGCAACGGTGGCTCTGCCCTGGTAAGCTATTCCCAGTTCTGCGATAATGAGCTCCTGGGCGCGACAGGGAGCGCTCCAAGGGGTGTTGAAGTCAACGATGCTCACGCCATTTGATATCGTGTTTTTAAAATCTCTGTGGGATACCTGATCTAATTCAATCATCATATTTCTCCCAGCGGTTACTATCGAAAAAGCTGAACAGAATCCTTGTGTATTTATCCGCCCTCACTTAATGACGCAGGCTTTGTGTATCGTCCGAGCAGCAGGCGCAGAATTTGAGGTCGTCAATCAGCGGCTGCAGGGGTGCTCGGTCTTACAGCCGAAACGGGAATCCGCTGTCTTGTTGCCGCCGGTAATTAAAAAACCGACGGCTTTGTAATCGATTGTAATGGGCTGAAACGCATTCAGCAGATCATCGTCGATGATATACTCAAATCCGTCGATGCGATAGACTGCGTCTGTTTCTTTGGGCTCGTCCAGAGCCATTGCTAATGATGGCGGACCTCACCCTCCGGACTGGTGAAAAATACGAATCGGTGAAACTTTTTTACCTTCGAAGTATGTTGAGATCATTTCGGTTGCTGATGGTGTAACAATGAGCATCGTCGGTTCTTTCGGGTCAAAGTGTTATTCAGGATAATGATAAAGATCGATCGCATACCATCGTAATTATCAACAATCATGCCAAAACTTATGGAAGCGCACACAAAATCCGATCAGTATTAATTTCAGTCTGTTAGAATTTAAGCCGGAGATGCTGAGGAAATTTGGGGTGATTGCAAGGTGTAAGAAGGCGTTACAGGTGTTTAATCTCCAATAAAGTAACGTTCATTTAACGCCATAATCAAAAACCCGCCCGCCCGGCTCGTAAATCCAATGCGTAACAACCTTTTCGATCAAAAGAATATCCGTTGCCTCTATAATGACCTGCTAAGCCGGGGTCTTAGATAAAGGGATGTGAAACTTAATTTGCCGGTCTTCCGGGTTTTCCTTCGTTCATGGTATCTGCCGCTATTGACAAAATCGATAAATTTTAATTAGAGATAGATAAACGGTTTGTAACGTTACAGTAACGTCCCGCCAAGAACAAGGAGCATTCAAAAAAATGGACGACCAAACCCACCAAATCTGGAATATCCAATTTGCCAATCAGATCGTCCATTCCATGGCAGATGGCGTGTTTACCTTGGATATCGATGGACGGATTTCATTCTGGAATCGATCCATGGAGCGTATCAGCGGCTATACGGCCCGGGAAGCCTTGGGAAAAACGTGCGAATTGTTGGAATGCAGCCGTTGCTTTGGGAAAAAATGTCCGGGCGGTATCAAGAAATGCGGTGTCGTTGAACACGGTACCTCGGAGGCCAAGGAATGCAACGTGCGCCATAAAGACGGTCATGATGTGCCGGTGATCAAGAATGCCGGTGTGGTCACAGACGAGAACAATAAAATCATCGGGGTGGTCGAAACCGTGACCGACATTACCGAACTGACCCGGGCTCGCCAGAGGGCTGAAGAAGCCACCCGACGGCTGGGTGAAGTTCACCGCATGGACAACATTATCGGCAAGAGCAATGCCATGCGCCAGGTGTTTGCTGCGATCCGGGCAGCCGCCGCCAGTGACGCGACCATACTGGTCCAGGGAGAGAGCGGCGTGGGCAAGGAACTCGTGGCCGGGGCGATTCACTACAACAGTGAAAGGCGCGAGAGTCCGTTGATGACTGTCAATTGTAGTGCTTTGTCAGAAACGCTTTTGGAAAGCGAGCTGTTCGGGCACGTAAAAGGGGCTTTCACCGGCGCTGTTCGAGACCGGGCCGGTCGTTTTGAAGAGGCGGGTGGTGGCACCATTTTCCTGGATGAGATCGGGGAATTGAGTCCGCTCATCCAAGTTAAGCTGCTGCGGGTGGTGCAGGAACGGGAAATCGAACGTGTCGGGGAATCGAAAAAACGCAAGATCGATATTCGGGTTGTCACCGCCACACACAAAGACCTTTACGGTATGGTGCGCGAAGGGAATTTCCGGGATGACCTGTACTATCGGCTCAAAGTATTTCCGATTTTTATCCCCCCGCTTCGGGACCGCAAAGAGGATATTCCTCTGCTCGTCAATCATTTCATTCAGTTGATGAACCAGAAAACC
>JAHEHB010000055.1 GCA_024644775.1 Deltaproteobacteria bacterium | reverse complement strand
ACGGTGGTCTGTTCGCTCTTTTTAAGGGGAGTTCGGGGTGCCGCCCTCCCCCAAAGCGGATGAACTCTGATGGGTTACACAAGAAGTCTAATTTTATTTATTGCCATATTCCAAACTCAAAAATTGTATATCGGAAATTAAAAAAAGGACCCATCTATCGTGCATGTAACCAATATCGCCACCTCAAGACGTACTAAAATCTGAAAGCTCACCTATGTGGTTTGTGCTTGCACTGCTTAGCGCCATGTTTCAAGTACTTCGAAATGTGGCCATGAAGCGGCTTGGACATGCGCTGGATGAAACCATTAATGTCTGGGGCCGTTTTACCTTTTTGCTGCCATTTGCGGGACTTGGGGTTTTTTATACAGGAATTCCGCCGGTTCAAAAAGAATTTTGGGGGTTTGGTGCACTGTTTGGCATCACCCAGTGTCTCGGAACCTTCAGCTTATCGAAAGCCCTTAAGCAGTCTGATATCTCCTTGGTGACCCCCATTTGGAAATTGAGTCTGATTCTACTTGTGATTTGGGGATATTTAACCTTGGGTGAAGTGTTGTCGTTGCTTGGGTTTATTGGGTTAATGCTTTCCTTGCTGGGTGTCTATTTGCTAAATGTCCACATGGCGCGTATTTCGTTTTGGGCACCGTTGACCGCACTGATTAAGGATTCAGGGCAGCGGTGGACAATGGGAGCGGCCATGGGCTACGCGCCTTCGGTGGTTTTGATAAAAAAAATGGCGTTGTTGTCCAATCCGATCTTTGCCATATTTATCGCTTACGTGTTTTGCTTCGCGATCATCACTCCCTATACCGTGTATCGGTCCTGGCGTCATTTCTCAAGCATTGGTCGTTATTGGAAAGATTTTGTGGGCATGGGGGCCTGTGCCGCCTTGACAACCTGGTGCGGTACCACAGCGTACACACTGACACTAAGCGCCTATGTGGAAGCCGTAAAACAGATTGAAGTACTGCTGGCGCTTCTTACGGGCTATTTTTTTTTCAAAGAAGGCGCGACGGTCCGCACCGTTTGGCTTGGAACCGTCGTTATGCTCGCGGGTCTTGTGCTGCTAAAATTAGGAACCTGAATTTATTCAATATATTACGACATAAATTGTTGCGCATGATCAGAGTTTACCATAAAGAACACGAAGCAAAAATTTTTCACTAATCTTTGTGCATCTTCGTGTTCTTTGTGGTGAATGGAAAATGCTAAACTGATCAAAGGACGGCACTAAAATACGCATATTAAGCTGCTCTCAGATTCCCCTTGGTATCGAATGGTAACTCATTAGGTAATCCCAACGCTTTCATCTGCGGGTGAGCTTCCACCTCAGCCAACATCGGCTCTGAAACCATAATCTCGGTAAGCTCCAGTGTGTTCTTGATGCGCACAATGCAGGCATTTTCCGGCCGCACGTTGCGTAAGGTTTTTACGGCAAGCCGGATGGCGTCCTCCTCGGTGTTCATGATCACCGGTATATTGGCCCCGTCCAGATAGGTAGCGGTTATCAGATTTGCATAGGTGGATGCAATATCCATCTTTCGATACAGGGTCATGGTGATCACATCGGCTAATCCCAGTCCTGTGGCATTGCCGTGGGTCTTTTCGGTGAGATCCAACAGCACGATCTTTTGTACCTCGGGAGGGCCACTCCACGATATGTAACGATTGTTGCGGCCGGTTACATTGGGATCAAAACCTGAACCGCTGATATCCTTACCAATCTCATCAATGATCAGTACATCGATGGTGTCAAACAACAGCTTTGGCATCAACTCTTTAGAACGGCTCAGCAACTCAGGCTCTCGTTTGAGAAGGGATTCAGCAGCGATTGCCTCTATCAGTGCAATATTCTCTTGGGCATTTTCCACCACACCCACACCAAACAAAAACGGAAGCTTGCCCATAATCATCGAAGCAAGCCGTGGTAATAGCTCTCCAAAAGCGTCAAATCCATGAAAATGAATTTCCGTCGCCCCGTTGATTTTTCCCATTCCGATGGTCATCATCTTTACGATCCCGCTCTCAATGGGGGCTCTAAAATTGGTATGAACCTTGATGCGATTTATAAGCACAATGCCGTCTGATTCCGCAGCATATCGGTCCACATGAACCTTGGTTCCGTCGTCCAACGTTTCAAGCACCACGGTCTCCATGGTGGCCCGTAGTGGGCAGCCCACATAGTCTTCCGTTATCCCGTAGCTTTCCAAAACCTGTTTTTGTCCCTCCGCAGTGGCTGCCCCATGACTTGCCATGGCGGGGAATATGAATGGGTTTCCTCCAAGAGCTTTTATTTCTGATACCACGGCTTTGGCAACCTCTGCCACGTTCGCCACCCCCCGGCTGCCACAGCCGATGGCAATCGTTTTTCCCGGTTTAATCTTTTCCCTGATTTCTGGTTTTCCAAACTGTTCTTTTACCGTTTGGTCGATATTTCCCAATACTGGTGATTCAAAGGTCACTTCCACCGGCACCATTTTTGGCAGCGGTATATCCAATCCCCCTGCGATGTTAACGTCGATCCGGTCCTCTATCATTGGCAAGCCTCCTTTATTGATTATGTTGATCGAAAATACATACCACACCCCGTATGGGAATTCAATCTAAACGGGATCGTTCCAGCAATGGTCGGTGAACATAAAAACAGGAGCCGGATGGTCACATTTTCAGTGGCCTGACTGTTTGAAGTACTAGTAAGTGAAATCCTCCTCCGCTACCTTCTCCGTGAACACCGTGTACGCCCAGATCTGGTAGATGAGCACGATGGGTACAAAGATAATCACCACTGTGAGCATGATCTTCAAGGTGAGGGGACTTGATGAGGAATTGAAGGCCGTCAGGCTATAATTCGGATCGAGGCTCGACGGAAACAGGTTTGGATACAGCCCGACGATTCCGTAAAAAGTGGCCCCCACAATGGTGAGCGCTGAGGCGAACCATGCCTTAAAGTAGGTTGCCTGACGCACAAACATCCACACCCCCAGCAACCCTGCTACGGTCACAAGAATCACGAGGAAAAGCGCCGGATGCGCCAAGTAGTTGTCGTAGAGACGCGTTGCGAATATACCGGCCCCCAAAAAGAACACGACCACCACCAACAATACCGGCCATGCGACTCTGGCCGTCAAGACTGCGCGGTCATGCAGATCCCCCGTACTCTTGATGGCCAGCCATAGGGCACCGTGCTGGATAAACAAAAGCAAAAACAACATCCCACCCAATAATCCATAGGGGTTTAAGAGGGTAAACAGGGTCCCATGGTAGATCCCCTCGCCGTCGATGGGAATCCCACTGAAAATGTTGGCAAAAGCCACCCCGAAAAGCACCGCTGGCGCCACACTGCCGATAAAAATGCAGACGTCCCATACTTTCCGCCAGCGTGGATCATCTATCTTCCCACGGAATTCAAAGGACACTCCACGTACGATTAGCGCAAATAGGATCAACATCAACGCCGAATAAAGAGACGAGAACATCACTGCATAGACCTTGGGAAAAGCGGCAAATGTGACCCCTCCTGCCGTGACGAGCCACACCTGATTACCGTCCCACAACGGTCCCATGGCGTTGATCATGGTACGTTTATCTGTCTCGGTTTTTCCGAGAAACGGATAAAGGCTTCCGATCCCTAGATCGAATCCGTCAGTAATGAAAAACAAGGCCCAAAGCAGACCCCAAAGGAAAAACCATATCGATTGCATATCCATCTTTCCCTCCGTTGTTCCAGTTATTCTTTCTGTTGACTATTAATAGCGATATATCGAATTATCCAACGATTATAACGCATCGAAGGCGTTGCCGATTTCCGTGCCGCCCTCCTCACTTGCAAGGGTCATAGCGGGTCCCTTCCTGGCATTTTGGGCAATCAAAAAAAATCCAGATGCCCCCAGCAGCCCATAGAGGAGCACAAAACCGATCAGGGTAATCGCCACTTGAGAGGTCGCAATGGGAGACACCGCGTCGGAGGTCCTTACCAGGCCGTATACGATCCACGGTTGCCGACCGATCTCTGTCACCAGCCACCCCAGCTGAATCGCCAGATACGGCAGCGGAATGGCCCACATCATGATCCGGAGGTAGCCGGGGTTTTTCAGCAGCTTTTTTCGCTTAAACCAACCCACCACCGTTAGCAGGATGAACAGACATCCCAGCCCCACCATGCCCTTGAAGGCAAAGGAGGTAATCAGCACCGGAGGGCGTTCATCCTTGGGAAAATCCTTGAGGCCGGTCACTTTCGCATCGATGTCATGGAATACCAGAAAGCTCAGCAAACCGGGAATGGGGCCGATTTCGATGGCATTGCGTTCATTTTCCGGATCGGGCCAGGCGAACATATAGACCGGTGCCCGTGTCTGAGTTTCCCAGAGCGACTCCATAGCGGCCAGTTTGGTCGGTTGCTTTTCCGCCACAATCACACCGTTTAAGTCCCCCAAGATGAAAACAACCAGGGAAAAAATCAGCCCAAAACCAAGCCCGATGCGGAAAGAACGCGTGAAGAACTCGATATGACGTTTCCGTAATAAATGATACGCGCTGATGCCCATGACAACGAAAGCCGTGAGGGTGTAAGCGGCGCTGACCGTATGGATAAACTTATATATGGCGAATCTCTGGAAGATGACTGCAGCGAAGTCCACCAGTTCGGCCCGGCCGTTGCGGATGGCGAATCCGACAGGATTCTGCATCCAGGCGTTGGCTACCAGAATGAAGACAGCAGACAGGTTCGAGCCGATGGCCACCAGCCACATGACGGTGGCATGCGTTTTTTTGGAAAGCTTCTTCCAGCCAAAAATCCAAACTCCGATAAGGGTGGATTCCAGAAAGAACGCCACCGTTGCCTCGATGGCCAAAAGGGACCCAAAAATATCACCTACATAGGCGGAGTAGCGAGACCAGTTGGTGCCGAACTGAAATTCCAAGGTGATACCGGTTACCACGCCCACGGCAAAGTTGATGAGAAACAGTTTACCCCAGAACTTTGTCATGTTCAGGTAAGTCTCGTCTCCGGTTTTCACATATTTTGTTTCCATGTAAGCAACCACAAACGACAGTCCCAGTGTGAGGGGGACAAACAAAAAATGAAACATGGTCGTCGCTGCAAACTGTAATCGTGAAAGTAGCAAAGCATCCATAAACTCTTCTCCTCTGTGGTAGGGTTTCCCTTATCTATTGCGATCGGTTTGTTTCAACAAATCAGTGGTATAGTCAAGCATTTTTTGTCTTTAAACATTTGTTTGCCATAAGGGCCTCGTAGGTCCCCTGGGCGACGACTCGGCCGCCTTTTAAAACGATGATCGTGTCCATTCGGTGAAGGTCGACCAATCGATGCGTAATCAGCAGCAAGGTCTTTCCTTTGGTTTTTGCAATAATGGATGCGAGCAGGCGTTGCTCCGTGGATCGATCGATCCCCTCTGTGGGTTCGTCCAGTATCCATACCGGCCCGTCCCTCAAGAAGCACTGGGCCATGGCCAGCCGCCGGGCCTCGCCGCCGGAAAGCAGCTTTCCGGATTCCCCCACCCATGTATCCAGGTGATCGGGCAGTGAATCCACAAACTCCGACAAGCACGCTTCCTCTAGGGCCGCTCTCAGCTGCGATTCTTCTGCATCGGGTTTGGCCAGCAAAAGGTTCTCTCGAATTGTAGCGCCAAAGATATACGCTTGCTGCGACACAACAGCCAGACACTGCCTAAGATCCGTTTCGGTCAGATTTCGTGCATTCTCTCCACCGATGAGCACCCGTCCTTCCGATGGATCCCAGAATCGGACCATAAGGTGCAGCAGCGTCGATTTGCCGGCGCCGGTTTCTCCCAGCACAGCCACCCGGTGACCTGCTGGAACATGAAAATCCACCCCTCGAAGAACCCATGGAGCGTGGCCCGGATAGCGAAAGCTGACGTTTTCAAAGGTCGCCCCCAAACACCGGGGCATGGCAACACTTTGTACCGGGAATCTAACGGCAGGTTCCTCATTGACGACCTCGCTTAAACGCCGCCCGGCCTCTCGGCTTCGTCCAAGGTACTGGTAGGCCCGGGGAAGGGGATACACGGCTTCGAAGGCAGCCAAAACGGCCAGGATAATCAGGGCAAGGGTTGCACCTTCCAGTCTCCCGCTGCTCACTCGATCCACCCCGATATAGAGCACAATAGCAAAAGCGACACCGGAAATAAGGACCAGGGAGGCCCCGGAAAGAGCCGACAAATGACTCATGCGCCGCTGGCATGCCGTCAGGGCTCGCATATCCCGTTCAATGGCTTCCACATGATATCGGTGGGTCCCAAAAACCAACAGTTCGCCCAGTCCTTGGATTCCCTCAATGATTCGAATTCGCAGTCGAGCGCTGTATTTTCCCAAATTCCGACCGGTCTCTGCACCCCGAGCCCCCGCGATCAGGGGAACGACAAAACCGGCAACCAGGAGGGAAACAAATCCCGTTATCCCGATTATGGGATCGAAGGATGCAAGAAAGCCAAAAAGCATCAGTGCAAAGGCCAACGCGACGATGGTGGGAGAAAAAACTCGCAAATAGAAATTATCGAGGGTGTCAATGTCTTCCACGAGGCGACTCAACACATCCCCGCGACGGTAGCGTAACAGGAAGGCGGGTGCAAGCGGTTCGAAATGCCTATAAAACCAGACTCGGAGGCCGGCCAGGATACGGAATGTTGTATCGTGAGCAATCAGGCGCTCGAAATACCGTGCAGCAATACGGACAAAAGCAAACAGCCGCACGCCGATGGAAGGGTAAAAAAAGTTAAACATCCCGGCGCTTATGACCGTAATACCTGCCAGAGCCGTGGCCGAAAGGAACCATCCGGCAAGCGCCAACAACCCGACAGCCGCCACAAGAGCGGTAAGACTTAAAACGATTCCCAGGGTCATCCATCTCCAGTACGGACGGAGCACTCGTAAAAACGGCCCTAGTTCGGACCACAGGTTACCCTTACCCATACTGCTCACCTTCATATCGTCGTGTCAGCAGCTCGCGGAACGCGCCTTCCGCTCGCTCCAGTTCGGACCAGTTCCCTGACTGTACGATCTTCCCACCAGTCATCACCAGGATGCGATCCATCTTTTCGAGACCGGTTAACCGATGTGTAAGTAAAAGCAGCGTTCGTCCGCAAGAAAAGGCGCTAATCGCCTCCATCACCAAACGTTCGTTGTCCGCATCCAGGCCTGCGGTGGGTTCATCCATCAGCAACAGTCGCGTATCCTTAAGGAAAACCCTGGCCAGTGCGACCCGCTGGGATTGCCCTCGGGAAAGCCCCTGTCCCAGTTCTCCGACCTTGGTATCCAGACCATCCGGAAGTTTTGTGGTGAATTCAAGAACTCTGGCCGCCCGGGCAGCCGCGTCAATGGCAGACGCTGAAGCCTCCGGTCGGCCCATACGGATGTTGTCTCGAATCGTACCATGAAGCAAAACGGGATTTTGACCGACCCAGGCCAGGTACCGACGCCAATTCTCTGGCGCCACCATATCTAGAGATGTACTGTTGACGGTAATTCGTCCGCAGTCCGCTCGCACAAAACCAAGTAACAGATTGACGATGGTCGTCTTACCCGCACCACTGGGCCCCACCAGGGCCACCTGTTCGCCGGAGTTAAGCTCGAAACTCACTCCGTTTAGAGCCGGACGTCCACCACTATCGAATGCCAAATGCAGGTCTTCACAACGAATGTGAAGAGGTTTGGAAAATACAAACCCGGTGGTACCCGTGATATTCCCCTGTCCCTTGGCGGTCAGGATATTCAGAATCTCCTGAGCAGCTCCCAACGCCTCGGCCCGAGCATGGTAATGGATGCCCAACTCCCTTAAGGGGAGGTAAAATTCCGGGGCTACCAGCAGAATAAAAAAACCACCTGCCAGCGTCAAAGGTTTGCCCCAGGTCCCGAACTCCACATATCCGAGATAGCTCATACCCAAGTACACCGCCACCAGGGCAATGCTGATTGAGCTGAAAAACTCCAACACTGCTGAAGAAAGAAATGCGACTCTAAGTACTGCCATTGTTTTTCGGCGATGCCCATCTGACACTCGGGCAATTATCTTTTCTTCCCCACGGCTTCGATTTAAGAGTTTCAGTGTGGCAATCCCCTGGAGTATATCGAAAAAATGGGCACTCATGCGCGCCAATGACTGGAAGTGACGCTGGCTGATGCTTTCCGCGCCCATCCCCACCAAAATCATGAAAAGGGGGATAAGGGGAGCGGTAACTAACAATACACCTCCAGCCGCCCAGCTGACAGGAAAGACAAGGGCAAGCATGGCGACGGGGATGGTAACCGACAAGGCCAGTTGAGGGAGATAGTGTGCGAAAAATCCGTGAAGTCCTTCCACCTGTTCCATCACTGTACTGGAAAGTGCACCGATTTTACGTTGACCGGTGTATGCCGGCCCAAGGTGGAAGATATACTCCACAAGGGCCATGCGTACTTCCTCGCGAATGCGCGCCCCGGCCTGAAATCCGGCCAGCTCCCTACCCCACCCCAGAAAGGCACGGATTCCAACGAGAACAAGCAATACCACAAAAAACGGCCATTGCTCGCTTCGATGTAAGCCCTCCATTACGGTGCCATGGATAACACGGGCTACGCAGCGGGCTTGAACGATAAGCAGAACGCCGCTGACCATACCCAAGCCAACAGAAAGAGCGATCCAGTACCGAGCCGATCGTGCACATCCGATCAGCCAGCGGAGCGGTTTCAAAGCGTCCGAATTTGCCGTTGGTGCCATCTACTCACCTTGTTTTGGGCACATGAGGACTCACCGTGGTTAATTCGGTTTAATTTCCCTGCCAGGGAACCAATTTTAGCAAGGCTGGGCTGCACCGAGGCATCAGAGATCTTGCCGTGCCCGCTATGGTCAAACTTGCAGGTGACCTTACCATCCTTTGGTATTTATGTCATCCTCGCTCGGTTGCCTGGCACGTTAACGTCAAATTAGATCGTAACCCAGATGAAAGCGATTTAATTCTCCGGATGCAAGCTAAAAACCCCAAATCCTTATATGAAACTTCAAAAAATGAAGTTTCTTTTTGATCAGACTGGCTGTTTTTTTGCCAGTGGCGGCGCTTATATGAAACTTGACGGTACGATAATCCATAGAAAGGTAATCAGACTATCCCGGAGTAGTAAGGTACTCAGAAATCTCAAATTCCAAGCACCAAATTCCAAATAAATTTCAAATTCCAATATTCAATGACCCAAACATACAATTCAAATTGAGATCATATTTGCAATGGTTTTATGCAATGCTTTAACGAACAATTTAAGCGAACTGGCACATACATTTTTCGAGATTATATTCGCGTTTGGGATTTTAAATTTTTGTCATTGTGATTTGTTTGTTATTTGTTATTTGTGATTTGGAATTTTAAGCCGAAGCTCAAAAGTTTCCTGTTCGATCAAACTGGTCGCTGGCGGCCAGCGGCGGCGCTGAAACCTGAAATCCAACCCCTGACACCTTTTATATTTAAGACCCATGCTACATGTGATATGGATACTTTTTAAACAATTCTCTATTTAGAAAACTTCAACCCAATTCAGGAGGAACCCATGGCCACCCAGGATAAATGCTGTACGACCGTGCCCTACTTCAAGGTTCAGAAAAATTGATTTATTTTGATGGAACATACCGTCTGAAACCTCTAGACCAAGAGCCGCTAAAGCCGATTCGTGAATGGACGTGTGCCTGGCGAGTGAGAATCATCAATTATTCAATGAGCCGACCGGAGGTTCAACATCTACGCCCTATCGCCATATATGCCGTTCAAACCGGTGGGGGTCATTTAAGAACGACTTGTGCTGAAAGTTTAGGAAAAAGAATCTGCAGAGATTTCGATTTGGATATCTATCACATCCTTTGGGTGGAGCAAATACCAAATGTATCAGAAAAAATTTTTGTAGCAACCTTCATTCAAAGACCTTACATGGGGCCGGAATCCTACGATTCGGTATCGTGGCGCCCGATCCGCCAAAACGAGCTTGTCGCAATTAAACCGTATATCCCGGAAATCTCTGAAATGGTTTAATCGATCTCTCATTTATCAAATTTATTCACCGATCCCTCAACTTTTGTTCACCCCGTGTCCACAATTCCGGTCAATACGTTTTAGACAGCATCGCATGTATTTTCCGATTCGCACTTCGAAAATCGCAAATCGAAAATTTATTTAATATCGTTTTCGCATCCGAATTTCCAGGCGCCCAACTGCCAGAGACAAACTGAGTGTGAGAAGGAGATATAGCAGGGTTACCGTAATCCAGATTTCAAAGGTCAAATAAGTGACCGACATCAACTCCATACCCTGGAACGTGAGCTCCTGAATGGAGATCACCGAAACGATGGCCGAATCTTTAATGGTAGAGATGAATTGCCCCGCCAAAGGCGGCAAAATTCGGTGCACCGCCTGGGGCATAACAACATCAAACATCTGATGTCGCCACGAAAGGCCCAGCGCATAAGAGGCTTCCCATTGCCCCTTCTCAATGGACTGGATACCTGCCCTGACGATTTCTGTAATATAGGCGCCTTCAAAAAGGGCTAATGTAATTACCGCCGATAAAAATGCGGAAAACTGGGACGGCGGGGCAAACAAAACCGATAGTATTCTTTGCGTCGGCTCTGAGCGGGATCGTATGAAATCATCGATGCCCAGAACAGGCATTATCTGATCACTGACAAAAAAGTAGAATATGAAAATTAAGACAAGTGGCGGAAGGTTGCGGATCAGCTCGACATAGGATCGACTAAAAAGCCGATAAAATAAGCCTTGACTCAATCGGCAAATGCCCAGGACGGTTCCGAGAAAAGTTGCCAGAATCGTTCCCCAAACACTGAGTCGAATCGTCGTAAAGAGCCCCTGCATGAGGAGATTGGGCAGCCACCGTTTCAAATCCTCATCATGATAAAACAGGTATTGTGGAATAATCGACCAGTTCCACTTGTAGTGGACCGTTGTCTTGATTCGATAGGAAAAGTACACACCGGCACCGACAAACAACAGTATCAGTACGATGTCAAGCGATGTAAATCTAACTCTTTGAGGTCTCACGTATTAGCTCTGAGTTATTTGATTTGATTTTCCCAATCTTTTGTCTCAAACCAATACTGCTTCCGCTCGTTGAACCATCCTTCCAATCGAACAAACGTAATCCAGTTATTAAAGTAGCTTAACGTGTCAAAATCTCCCTTCCGAACGGCAAAGCCTATGGGTTCTTTCGTAAAAGTTTCTTTTAACGGCAAGAACAGCTTATCCGGATATTTTAATGCTCGGAAGGCCGGTGTGGGCGCACTGGCGACCACTGCATGCGCGCGGTCATTGATAACCTCTTGAAAGATCTTTGCTTCATCATCAAAGAGCCGTAACTGGGCCTTCGGCATGAACTTCTTTGCGGCATCCACAGGTGTGGCTCCCAATCTGGCCGTTAGGGTGACCTCCGGCTTATTGAAATCTTCAAGACTGTTAAAACCGGCAGCGAGCTTTTTATTTGCTGCCATGGACATACCGCTGTAATCATAGGGTATTGTAAAATTTACTTTTAAATTTCGGCTGGGTATAATTCCCATACCACCGATGATCACGTCGAATTTACCGGTAAGTAATGCCGGGATGATACCTGCCCATTTAGTCGGGACAAACTCGACTTTAACTCCCATGTCTTTTGCGAGACGGGTCGCAACGTCTATTTCAAAACCGATGAGCTTTCCTTGTTTGTCTTTCATCGCCCAGGGCACAAAAGTAGACATACCGACCTTAAGAATACCCCGTTTAAGGACTTGTTCGAGAGTGCTTTCATCGACGAGTTGCTGCTGTATTTTTCCGGTAAAACCGGATGATGCAATACCTAAAACCAGTGTCATAATGACAAACAAATGAATGTTTAACGATCGAAACCTCATGGTCCGCCTCCTTTCTTCCGGGTTAAAGATTTATTGAATTTATCGCAAACAGACTCAGACAAACCAAAAAAAATCTCATCTTCGTGTATTTGCCGCCAAATAAAAATCGATGAACGGTTTAAAGGATCTGACTCAGAAACTGTTTGGTGCGCTCCTCTTTTGGGTTTGAAAAAAAATGTTCTGCCGTGCCCTCTTCGATTTTATGACCTTCATCCATAAAGATCACCCAGTCGCTGACCTCCCGAGCAAACCCCATTTCGTGGGTAACCACGATCATGGTCATCCCTTCACGAGCTAATTTTTTCATGACGTCAAGAACTTCCCCGATCATTTCCGGATCCAGAGCGCTGGTTGCCTCATCAAACATGATTACCTTCGGCATCATGGCAAGAGCCCTGGCGATAGCGACACGCTGCTGCTGCCCGCCGGAAAGCTGACTTGGATAGCTGTCTGCTTTGTCTACCATGTCGACCTTTTGGAGAAGCTCTACCGTGGCGTTTGTAGACGCATTTTTTGTTTTTTTACGAACCCGTATTTGGGCGAGGTTAATATTTTCAAGAACTGTCAGGTGTGGGAACAGGTTAAAGGATTGAAACACCATGCCGACTTCTTTTCGAATTTCCAACCGGTTTCTTTTATGATCGTCCAAGGGAATGCCATCTACGATTATTCGACCGCTGTCTATCCTTTCAATACCGTTAATACATCGCAGCAGGCTCGATTTTCCGGAGCCTGAGGGGCCGATAATCACCAAGACTTCATTTCGTCGGATTTTCGTGGAAAAACCCCGCAGTGCATGAACGCCGTTTGGGTAAACTTTGTCAACGTTTTCAATGTGAATAATATAGTCTCCTAATTCCTTTTTGTGCAACGGAAACCCCTTTTTTCTCATGGAACTACGCGAAGACGATTTTCCATATGGTTTACAAGGAAAGATAACATAACCGTAATGAAAAGGTAAATGGCTGCGATGGTAAACCAAATTTCAAAGGCTAAAAACGTTTCTGAAATAATTTCCTGGCCGCGCATCGTAAGGTCGTAAATTGCAATTGTGCTTACGAGCGCCGAATCCTTTACAAGGGAAATCGCCTGACCTGCCAATGGCGGTAAGATACGCCGGATGGCTTGGGGAAGAATGATAAAGCGGTACATATCGACGGTACTTAATCCAAGACTGTAGGCGGCTTCCCACTGGCCGCTTTGGATAGAAACGATTCCGGCCCGAAAGATTTCCGATGCATACGCTCCTTCGAAAAGACTCAAAGCCAAAACTGCCGAAACAAAACGACTGAATCCAAGGACTGGTGAGAGAACAAAATAGATGACAAAAAGCTGCACCAGTAGCGGCGTATTCCGAATAACTTCCAAATATCCACGGGCCACCAACCTCGCTACAAAAGATGAGGAGAGCCGGCACAGAGCGGTTGTCAGCCCGAACGCAAATGCAAGCAGTAAACTGACACCCGCTATATGGCAGGTAACCATTAATCCTTTAAGGAGGGGTCCTGCTATGACCGTCCCGCTATCAAACGAAAAGATATATTGAGAAACCCGGTACCACTGCCAGTGATACCCCATCTTTTCGGTTCCACGAACCATGAACCACGTGAGAAGCGCGATCAATAGTAGAAATTTGACAACATCGAACACATGATGGCGGTTAGGAAGCCATTGGATTCTATTTTGCTTTTGTGAACCGATGATTGTCATGGCAACTTATTGATATTAATTATAAAAAAGGCGAATATCGCTCTCAAAAATTTATCGTCATGGTGGTTGGTTTCTGGAAATAACACATATGGTCACAAAAGCCAACGTTGACAATCATCGAAAATAATATTTTTAAATCTGAATCATAAAAATCGATAAAGCTGGATAAAAAATATCCATTTTGATAAAATGTTCGATACTTAGAGAATCACCTGAAAACCGGTATCAGGAGGTACTGCGGCATTTCGACCACCGCCTGGCATTATTATTGCTCAATAAATTATATCCAGATAACCAGACAATATTACCAATCCAGCCAGTGTGGTGTAGACATGGCGGTGCACAAGCACATGGGATGAAATTTTTAAAGGCAACGCAAATCAAACAACATAAACTCTGGCAACACAAATTCTGGGTGGGGCTCTCGCCGTGGATCATTATAGGTGCGGTGGCTGTTTTGTTTCCCATCTTTGCAATTATCGCGGTTGAGAATGTTCATCGTCAAAGAGAGAACAGCACCCGTCTCCTCTTAGAAAAAGGAGCTGCATTAATACGCTCATTTGAGGCAGGTACCCGGACCGGGATGGGAATGCGTTGGACCGACCGTCAGCTCCAGAAACTGTTGACGGAAACGGCACAGCAACCGGACATCGAGTATCTACTGGTGGTGGATACCAGCGGAAATATTATCGCTCACAACGATCCTGCGTACATCGGTAACCCCCACGGAGAAGGGCTGAATTTAGAATCTGTGGCGCGCAATGAGACCGTTCAATCGCGGATTGTTGAAGACTTAAATGGCAAACGAATTTTCGAAGTATTTCGGAAATTTGCACCGACTGGTGCCGGTGGGCCACCGGGGATGATGCATGGCCGCATGATGAGGATGATGTCTCGCAGGGGATTCCATCCTCAAATGGAAGATGACTCTGATAGACCCGTTGAACTGCTTAATATCTTTGTCGGACTCGATATGACATCCATGGAAGCAGCTTTAAAATCCGACACACGCCATTTTCTCATTATGGTACTGGTCTTGCTGTTTCTCGGATTTGCCGGGGTCATATCGCTGTTTTTATTTCAGAGTTATCGAGCGACGAAAGCATCTTTATCCCGAATCAAAGCTTTTTCCGATACCCTCGTAGAGAATATGCCCATCGGGCTTGTGGCAATCGATATCAAAAATAATATCGCTTCCATTAATTCGGTTGCAGAGTCTTTGCTAAGTCTCACTCAAAAAAACGCCGTGGGACAGGATGCAAAACTCAACCTTCCCGACGACTTGTGGAATCACGTTAAACGGCTGCATCGAGACGGTGGATTGATTGAAAAGGAAATTGACTGCGCGTTGAAAGACGGCAGCATGATCCCACTGGCCGTTAGCGCAGCGGCGCTTACGGATGAAATCGGAAATCACCAAGGATATGTGCTGCTGTTTAAGGATCGAAGCGAGATTGAGTCTCTGCGGGCGGAAGTTGAAAGAAGCCGGCGACTTGCAACAGTAGGACGGCTTGCCGCCGGTGTCGCCCATGAGATTCGAAATCCACTCAGCTCCATTAAGGGTTTTGCCACCTATTTTAAAGAGCGCTATCACGAGATTCCCGAAGATCAACAGACCGCCTCCATTATGATTCAGGAGGTGGATCGATTAAACCGGGTCGTTAGCCAGTTACTTGAATTTGCTAGGCCGGTAACCATTACCAAAAAGCCGACCTCCATTAAAGCACTTATTGAAGATTCATTAAAACTCGTAGGGCGTCAGGCCGCTGAAAAAAACATCACCATCCATACTCAACTATCATTAGAGCCGGATGTGATTTATTTAGACGCGGACAAGATGAACCAGGTTTTTTTAAACCTCTATTTGAATGCGATCGAAGCAATGGAGACCGGTGGAGATCTATCCATTGAATTAACAAAAAACGGTACTAAAAATCAGATTGAAATTAACATCGCCGATACCGGCAGGGGCATCGAATCAACCAATCTTGCCCATGTATTTGATCCTTATTTTACGACAAAAAACTCCGGAACGGGTCTCGGTCTGGCAATTGCCCATAAGATTATCGAAAGTCACAACGGGGAAATTCATGCCGACAGCCGGCAGGGAGAAGGAACGACGTTTACGATAATACTACCATATAATGACAACGTCTCGACAATTGTATCGTAAAGACTTCGGAAATGAGGTTCCATGAAAGATAAAGCGTCTCTGCTGGTGGTGGACGATGACCGTGCCCATCGAATCATGTTGCGCACGCTACTTGGCGGATGGGGATACGAAATTTCTGAAGCCGATGACGGATCCACAGCAATCGAAGTGGTCAAACAGCAACCGTTCGACTTGATTCTTATGGATATCCGAATGCTTAAGGTATCCGGTATCGAGGCTCTGGAAGCTATAAAATCGATGAATCCTGCCATACCGGTGGTGATCATGACGGCGTATTCATCTGTTGAGACAGCCGTTCAAGCCCTAAAGAACGGGGCATACGATTATCTGACAAAGCCACTCGATTTCGAGAAACTGAAACTCACCATTCAAAGGGCCATGGAGCATGTGACGCTAAAGGAGGAAAACCGGCAATTAAGAGAAAGTTTAGGTAAGCACTTCGACCGACAGCACATCATCGGCCACAGCCCCTCAATGGTAAAGCTCCTGGAAACGGTCGCACAGGTGGCGCCTTCTGAGGTAACAGTGATGATTACCGGAGAGTCCGGTACCGGCAAGGAGTTGATCGCAGGTGCGATTCATTTCAACAGCTCACGGAAAGACGGACCTTTTGTCAAGATTAACTGTGCTGCAATAACAGAAACACTGCTCGAATCCGAGCTTTTTGGACACGAAAAAGGTTCTTTCACGGGAGCGGATCGGAGAAAGGAAGGAAAATTCGTCCAAGCCCACAACGGAAGCCTGTTTCTGGACGAAATCAGCGAAACGAGTTTAACGATGCAGGTTAAGCTGCTGCGGGTGCTTCAAGAAAGGGAAATAACCCGGGTGGGTGGTGAAGAGGTTACTCCGGTCGATGTAAGGGTTATTGCAGCCACGAACAAAAACTTGCCAGATTTAATCGCTGAAGACAAATTCAGGGAAGATCTTTATTACCGATTAAACGTGGTAAGCTTGGAGATACCACCGCTGAGAAACCGAAGAGAAGACGTTCCATTACTGGCAGAACATTTTCTGAAACGGTTTGCTGAACAGAACCGAAAATCAATCAAAGGGATCACACCCCAGGCAATGGATCGATTGTTGCGATATGACTGGCACGGCAACGTTCGGGAATTGATGAATGCGGTGGAACGGGGTGTCGTTCTTGCACGGTCTGAATATCTGGACACAGAAGTTTTTCCAATTATATCACCTTCCGAAAAAAAATCGAAACCGAATGATCCGGCGAGTTCTGAAGTTTTTACCGATATACCCCTTGAGGCGGTTGAAAAGGTGACCATACTGAAAACGCTGGAATCCACCGCAGGCAATAAGAGTGAAGCGGCACGTCGGCTCGGCATCACCCGAAAAACGCTACATAAAAAACTAAAAAAATATGGGGTGATGTCGTAATTGTATTTAATTATGGCAGCGTCGGTATCTCTGATCTTTTATAGGGGATAAAGGGCCTTTACTTCTTTGTTTCAGATATTATCTTAAAAACCAAGTTCATGGGGCAACTCACCATAAAAGGTAAATAAGCAATGTCTGCATCAACTTGAGGCGTACGATGAACCAGGTCGGTTTTCAAATTATTCAATGCACGCAATGTGGGGCGAAAAATCGGGTTCCCTCGAATAAAAGGGAACCAGACAAACCGGATAAACCAGATAGCGTTGGCAGAACAGCCAAATGCGGGAAATGCGGCAGTTTGCTTCAAACAGATACCCGTCATGAACAATGGCTCGACACCTACACGATACGCTGTACTTCCTGCCGAGCTAAAAACAGGATTCCTGCGAGTAAAATCAATGACATGGCGAAGTGCGGCAAATGCAAATCCGTGTTGGAGACAAAGGAGTTGTTCAACGAACGACCGGTCACGGTGACGGATCGGGACTTCGACAGTAAGGTTCTGAATTCCCCGTTGCCTGTCCTGCTCTACTGCTGGTCCGCAGGATGTCCCACATGTCAGTTGACAGGACCGGTTGTCGATCAGTTTGCGGCAGAATCCAAAGGTCGGTTGAGGGTTGCTAAGATCAATGTGGAAAACAGTCCGGCGGTTGCCTCACGATACAATATCTTAGGCGTTCCGTTTCTTTTGATATTTGAAAATGGTCAGTTGAAAGAAAGTCTTCCAGGTT
>JAHEHB010000054.1 GCA_024644775.1 Deltaproteobacteria bacterium | reverse complement strand
TGCGACCAGGTCGTCGGTGGCCTTGAAACCAAATTGTTCAGCCACCTTAGCCATCTCGTCCGACCGTAACAACGCTGAAAAATTAAGCCGTTGTTTTTGAAAGGCCTTTTCGCACATCTCTCGACCTAAAACGATACTCTTATCTTTTTCCTGTGTTTTGATCCATTGCCTGATCTTCGAACGCGCTTTGATCGTTTTGACGAAATTGAGCCAATCTTTGCTCGGGTGATGATTTTTATTTGTTATAATCGAAACCACATCACCGGTGTGAAGTTCAGATGGCAACGGTACCATTCGGCCGTTTACCTTTGCACCAGCACATTGGTTGCCCACCTCCGTATGGATAAGATAAGCAAAATCCACCGGCGTGGCCCCTTTGGGTAGGGTTCTTATCTCTCCGCGCGGGGTTAGCACATAAACGTCATCGGGAAAAAGATCGATTCGAACACTTTCCATAAATTCGCTCGGGTTCCTAAAATTTTCTTGATTTTCCACAAGATTTTGAATCCATGCAAATTTTTGGCGAATATTTTCATCGATACGTTTGCCTTCCTTGTATCCCCAATGGGCTGCAATTCCGGATTTTGCGACCCGGTCCATCTCTTGGGTGCGAATCTGAATTTCAACCCGTTCCCCCTTTGGACCAATAACGGTCGTATGTAAAGACTGATACATGTTCGGCTTGGGGAAGCCTATGTAATCTTTAAACTTGTGAGCAATCGGTTTCCATAAAGCATGAATGATACCCAACGCTTCATAGCATTGGGAGACGGTATCGAGGACGATCCTAAAAGCAATAATATCGTATACATCTTCAAAGACCAGATCCTGCTTCATCATTTTTTGATAGATGCTGTAATAGTTTTTATATCTCCCCAAAACTTCGCCTTTTAAATGATTCTCTCGAAGCTTTTCGTTTAAAAAAGACTTTACGGTTTCGATGTAATCATCGCGCTCTTGCCGGTCTTTGCTCACAAGATTCCTAATATTTCGAAATTCATGAGGAAAAAGGAATAAAAAAGAGGTGTTTTCAAGTTCGGTTTTAATCCAGTATATCCCCAGCCGTGCGGCAATCGGTGCATAAATATCGAGGGTTTCCTGGGAAATATCTAACTGTTTCTTTTCTTTATGGTACTGCAGGGTGCGCATATTGTGCAGCCGATCCGCCAACTTGATAAGTATCACCCGGATATCATTGGCCATGGCCAAGATCATCTTACGGATGCTCTCGGCCTGTCGCTCTTGTGAGCTTCCTAAGGGAAGTGCACTGATTTTAGTTACACCGGAGACGATGTTAAAAACATCATCCCCGAAATGATCCCGCACTTCCTCCGGTGTGGCACGGGTATCTTCGATCACATCATGCAACAGGCCTGCTGAAACACTGAAAGAATCAAGTTTCATATCCGAAAGAATACCGGCAACTTCAAGCGGATGGGATAGATAGGGCTCCCCCGAAAGTCGAACCTGTCCCTCGTGCACCCGGGCGGAGTATATGTATGCCCGTTCGATTATATGAAGATCGGAATCCGGATGGTTTTCGGCAACCTTGTCAATGATGTCGTTGATACGGATCATCTGAGTGATTTTCGATTTGGGATTTTCGATTTTCGACTAATTTTCGGCAAGTTAAATAAGCCACCATACTCAAACATAATATTTCAAAATTCAAATATAAGCATCGAAAAATGAAAAGGATCAATAGGCTTTTGCATATATGACCTGTCGGCTGTTTGGTTTTCCACAACCGACGCACGCACCCTTTCCAACATCGGCATCGAAAGGAATACATCGAATGGTAACCGTTAAGTCATCTTTGATCTTTTCTTCGCATGCGTCAGAGCCGCACCATGGGGATAGGGCAAATCCACCGTGAATTTCAGGCTTTTCCGGGTCTTTGGGTGTAAAAAACGCGTAAAATTGGTCTTTATCATCGATTTCAATACGATGTGTCTTTTGGAAATTCAATGCACGGGTAAACAGGTTTTTTTGAATTTCCTCAAGAATATTAGGTACCTCTCTAACAAACTGCTCGCGTTTGATGGAGATCCTGTCTTTAGGGTCATGGTCTCTTCTTCCCACAAATACGGAGTTTCCGGCGATGTCCCTGGAACCGATTTCAACACGAATCGGAATCCCTTTTTTTATCCATTCCCAGCCTCTGGTGCCTCCGATTTCCCGGTCATCGATTTCAACTCTCATCCTTCTGTGATCATAATGGATATCACGTAACTCTTTTGCAAGAGATTCAGTAAAGGACATCACAGGGGATTTATCTTCCGCTTTTCTGAAAATGGGTAATAGCACCACATGAGAAGAGGCAATTTTTGGGGGAAGAATGATTCCATCATCATCTCCATGGGTCATAATAACACCGCCGATGAGGCGAGTGGATGCCCCCCAAGAAGTTGTCCACCCGTATTCTTCGGTTTCCTGCGGAGTTTGAAACGTAATTCCAGATGCCTTTGCAAAATTTTGACCCAAAAAGTGGGAGGTGCCTGCTTGAAGTGCCTTTCGATCCTGCATCATGGTTTCAATAGACAGGGTATCCACAGCACCCGGAAATCTTTCAGAAGGCGTTTTGCTGCCTTTTACGACCGGCGTCGCAAGATATTCTTCAGCGAGTTTTGCATAGATATCGAGCATCAATTTTGTTCGCTCGATGGCTTCCTCTTTGGTCGCATGAACGGTATGACCCTCTTGCCACAAGAATTCGCTGGTTCTTAAAAATAAACGGGTCCGCATCTCCCACCGGACCACGTTTCCCCATTGATTGATAAGCATGGGGAGACCGCGATAGCTGCTGATCCACCGAGAAAAGGAGTCTCCGATGATGGTTTCTGATGTCGGCCGAACAACAAGGGGTTCTTGAAGCGCACCTTCCGGTACAAGCCCTCCTCCAGGACCCTTTTCAAGTCTGTGATGGGTCACTACAGCACATTCTTTGGCAAAGCCTTCAACATGCTCTGCCTCCTTTTCAAGAAAGCTCAGTGGAATGAACAAGGGAAAGTACGCGTTTTTGACTCCTGTAGCTTTAAACATATCATCCAAAACCTGCATGATATTTTCCCAAAGGGCAAACCCCCAGGGTTTGATCACCATGCATCCTCTTACCGATGATCGCTCAGCCAGGTCAGACGCCTTGATTACCTGCTGATACCATTCCGGATAATCCTCACTTCGTTTAGGAGAAATCGCCGTCTTAAACTGCTTTTGCATGCCGCTCCTCTTCTGGATGTTTGCAACAAAGAATTCTATCCATTATTTGATAGGGTTCCACAAAAACCAAGTTGTTAACCGTAATAGGCTTTGGAGGTAATCCGATTCATGCGCGAGGTTTACACGTCCGCGAATCGGATGATCTTAAAAGCCGACGCGGTTCAACTTGTGTTTTCTTTTCACGCTTTCCAATTCTCGATTTCTTTTAGCAACGCTCCGACCAACTGTTCCTGTGGAAGGCTCTTTACAACCTTTCCCCTCTTGAAAAGCACCCCTTTTCCATCCCCGCCGGCTATTCCGATATCCGCCTCTCTTGCTTCTCCCGGCCCGTTTACCACACACCCCATAATTGCAACCTTTATCGGGTCAGGGTAAGTCAACAGCGCCGTCTCCACCTGTTCCACCATTCCGATAATATCGATATTGCAGCGCCCACAGGTCGGACAGGATATGATATCGGGTCCATGCTGCCGAATACCGAGCGCTTTCAGTATTTCGAAACCGACCCGAACCTCTTCCACCGGATGGCGGGTTAAAGATACGCGAAGGGTATCGCCGATTCCTTGCGCAAGCAGCATTCCAATACCGATGGCAGATTTTACAATACCGGGATAAAGCCCGCCGGCTTCGGTAACTCCGACATGGAGCGGAACGTCCGTCTCACGCGAAATACGCTGGTATGCCTCAACGGTGCGCGAGACATCCGATGCTTTAATAGAAACTTTTAGTGCGTGAAAATCATTGGATCGGAAATAATCAATATACCGAAGGGCACTTTCCACCATCGCTTCTGCGGTAGCGCCCTGATACTTATTTAAAAGATCTTTTTCCAGGGATCCGGAATTTACCCCGATACGAATCGGGATATTCAATTCCTTCGCCGTTTCAAGGACCTGTTTGATTTTCTTTTCGCTACCGATATTGCCTGGATTGATTCTGAGACAGTCCGCGCCTTTCTTGGCGGCAGCAATTGCCAAACGATAGTCAAAATGAATATCTGCAATCAGGGGAATCGATATTTGTGCTTTAATAGCGGGTATAGCTGAAGCAGCCTCTTTATCAGGTACAGCGACTCTAACGATCTCACATCCGGCGTCTTCTAGTTGGTTTATCTGCCGGATGGTCGCTTCAGCATCCTGAGTGTGGGTATTTGTCATGGATTGGACAACCACAGGAGCCTTGCCGCCTACCGGAACGTTTCCAACCAGAATGGCTCGGGTTTTTTTTCTTTTTTTGACAACTCGCATGGCCGGTTATACTTTGAACGATTAAAAAGCAAAGAATTATAGCCCAGCTTTTAAATAATCTAGTTTAACAGAGCTTTTCTCGCTGTTCAAGGGAAATGGAGCTCAAAAAACGGTAACATCAAAGCAGAGCGTAACCCTGCCGGATGAAAGCAATTACCTGTATAAATGATATGGCCCTGGAGCTCGAAACACGGTTGTTTTTATACATAATCTTCAGTATAGGAACACATGAAGATCATGAAAGGAGAAAACAATATGTCTTTCCAAGAACATTCTAAAAAACACGGGCCGGATGAGCACCCCAACACCGCAATAAAAGTTGAAATTGAGAAGCGTGGGGAGCACCAAAAGCTCTCTTGTGCGGTCGCATTCTCGATTGTGGAAAGTCTTGGGGTGACACCCGCAGAGGTCGGGAAAACCGCCGATCTGATCGATTTCGAACTGATCACGTGTCAACTTGGATTGTTCGGGTATTCACCGAATAAAAAAGCCGTAAAACCGAAAGAATCGACTCAACAGTCGCTAAAAGACGCAATTTCAGCAGCGCTTATAGACGGAAAACTCCCCTGCAAAGCAGCATGGGACCTTGCCGACCGGTTTAATGTTCCTAAAATGATCGTGAGCGGTATCTGTGAAACCATGAATATCAAAGTCAAGCCCTGTCAACTAGGCGCTTTTTGATAGTTACTTTCTCCTGCATTTAGTGGCAGAATTTATTTTCAGCCACGAAGACACACAGAAAAAATATTTACTTTGTGTCTTAGTGCCTTTGTGGCAAATCCTTTTTGGTTCCAGCTTATACGGGTGAATTATTCCGAACAAACGGGTTGGAGCGTTTTTCTTGACCAATCGTTGTCTCTGGCCCATGTCCGGATAAAACACGCACCTCATCCCCCAACACAAAGAGCCGGTCTTGGATACTGGCGATCAGTGTTTCATAGTCACCACCGGGAAAATCGGTTCGACCAATGGAGCCGGAAAAAAGGGTATCGCCCACGAACACGATGCCATTCGTATGAAGGGATATTCCGCCAGGCGTATGCCCAGGAGTGTGGATCACATTCAACGTGATTGTTCCAAAGGATACGGTATCCCCCGCCTCTATCGTTCGATCCGGCGCCGGGGAATCTTCTGCTCGGAGCCCCCATGCAGCCGCACTGGCAGAAAGCTGGCTCAGTAAAGGCGCGTCTAATGGATGAATGAGAATGCCGGCGCCGGTTGCCGCTTTTACCTTCCGGTTTGCCCCCACATGATCAAAATGACCGTGAGTGTCGATGATATATTCTGCGGTGAGGTTCGATTCTGCAAGATTATCCAGGATTCGCTCTGCTTCATCTCCAGGGTCGACAATAACAGCCTTTTGGGTCTCTTCACACCCCACAATATAGCAATTGGCCATTATGGGACCCACGGTTAATTCTTTAATAATCAAAAGCAAACTCCTTTAGGGAGATCAATCGGAAATTTGTGTTAATCCCCACATTCATTTCTTAATTTCGCTTGAACGATCAACTCTATCAAACTGTTTAGTTTTGGTTTTGGTCGAATTTCAGAAAGTTTTTCAAATTGGTCTTTCGGTAGATATGTCCTCATATAGGTCACAATATCAAACACTTCCCACCAACAATCAAATACCTTCAAGCAAGGGTTTTTATCGTCTCCATTTTTTCGACAATACTGAAACGTAATGGGGCCCCCCAATCGGGGACATCGGCGTTTCAATTGATCTTTACTGGTATCCATCTTTTTAAGAAAACATTCGCACGCATATTAACGGCTTTTAAGAAGCTGCGGCGTGGGATGATTTGCATAAACCTTCGCGGATTCCTGCATCTCCTGTGCCGATAATACAGCATCCTGCAATCTATCGGCAAAATATCGATCGTAGGCACCTAAATCAAGCAAACCATGTCCGCTGAGATTAAACAGAATCACTTTTTCTTTCCCCTCTTCTTTTGCTTTTTTCGCTTCATCAATGACGATTGCCAACGCATGGGTGGTTTCAGGGGCAACAATAATCCCTTCGGTTCGGGCAAACGAAACACCGGCCTCATAAGCCTGAGTCTGTGTGACAGCTTTCGGTTGGATAATTCCCTCCACAACCAGCTGGCTTACCGTCGGGGACATGCCATGATAACGGAGGCCGCCTGCATGGATAGGTGGTGGAACAAACGCATGGCCAAGACTGTGCATTGGAATAAGAGGGGTGTATTTTGCCGTATCGCCATGATCATACACAAACGGCGCCCTTGTCAGAGTCGGGCAAGCCGTCGGTTCTATCGGGAAAATATCAATCTCTTTTCCGTTGATCTTGTCATATACAAAGGGGTTGGCAATCCCGGCAAAATTACTACCACCCCCCGCACAACCAATAACGACATCCGGATAATCACCAATCCTTTCGAATTGTTTTTTGGCTTCAAGACCGATGATGGTCTGATGAAGCATCACGTGGTTTAAAACACTTCCCAACGAGTATCGGGTCGTTTTACTTTCATCCGTTACCGCTGCTTCGATGGCTTCGCTGATGGCAATGCCAAGGCTTCCCGGGCTGTCCGGATCTTTTTCCAGTATATCGCGACCCGCTTTTGTTTCGGTACTTGGGCTTGCGATGCAGGTTGCACCCCAGACTTCCATCATGGATTTTCGATACGGTTTTTGTTCAAAGCTGACTTTCACCATAAATACTTTGCATTCGAGACCATACTGAGAACATGCAAACGATAGTGCACTGCCCCACTGACCGGCACCGGTTTCAGTGGTCATCCGTTTGATTCCAAACAACTTGTTATAATACGCTTGGGCTACGGCAGTGTTGGGTTTGTGACTTCCGGGCGGGCTGACACTTTCATCTTTAAAGTAGATTCTAGCGGGTGTACCAATGGCATTTTCAAGGGAAACAGCTCTTACCAGTGGTGTAGGACGCCAGATTCGCAACACCTTTAACACATCTTCGGGAATATCAATCCATCGTTCCGGGCTTACTTCCTGCTCAATCAAGTTCATTGGAAACACAGGTGCCAGGTCATCGGGATTTACCGGATTGCCGTCCGGACCCAAGGGAGGATTCATTTTGATGTCCGCAAGAATATTGTACCATTGTCGGGGTATTTCCGTTTCCTTTAACACAACTTTTCTCGTCTCCATGATGGGCTCCTTCCTCCTTGACTGTCTACTCCGGTCGGTTTTTGACCTCTGTTTTCAATTGGAATTGATCCTGCTCGATGGCAATCCGGATACTGTCCAAAATTCCGTTGATAAAGGCGCCTGATTCTTCAGTGCCAAATTTTTTTCCAACATCCACCGCCTCATTGATGGATACTTTCGAGGGGATATCATCACAGAACATAAGCTCGTATACCGCAATTCTCATGACGTTCCGGTCAACGCAAGACATGCGGTAAACCTTCCAGTTACTGGAAAAATTTTCAATAATCGCATCGAGTTCCAGCTTCGAATCTAAAACACCTTCTACGAGTTTCAGGAAAAAAGGACGTACTTTCATAGACGGAGCAAAGCATTGGCAGTAGTGATCCAGCATTTCAGAAGGATCGTCCTGTCTCATGTCCATATAAAAAAGAGCTTGCATGGCAAGCTCTCGCGCTCTTCGACGATTTCCCATATTCAGACCTACATTCAGATCTGATCAATGATTTCAATCAAATTGGCCATTTCAACGGCAGTCATTGCCGCACTCCAGCCTTTATTTCCGGCCTTGGTTCCGGAACGTTCGATTGCCTGTTCGATGGTATCTGTGGTGACGATTCCAAAAATAACGGGGAGCTGTGATTCTAATCCCACCACTGCAACCCCTTTGGATACTTCCGCAGCAACGTAATCGAAATGCGGTGTCGCCCCTCGAATAATGGCACCTAGACAGATAACGGCATTGTAGTGACCTTTGGACGCCAATTTTTTTGCCATGATCGGTATTTCAAAAGAACCTGGAACTTTTACGATGTCAATGTCTTCATCTCTGGCACCGCTTCGAACCAGCGCATCGATGGCACCGCTGATTAGCTTATCGGTAATGAAATCATTAAATCGACTGGCAACAATGGAAAACTTTTTTCCTTCAGCAAGAAGTTTACCCTCATAGATTTTTGGCATATGTTCCTCCTCCGTCAATTCCTCAATCCCTCAATTTCCCTACTCGTATTTTTACGAGGTCGCCTCCATATTCAATAAGTGACCCATTCGAAACTTTTTGCATTCCAAATAACATCGATTGAAATCATTAGGCGGTATTTCAATGGGCACCTGTTCCACGATACTAAGGCCATATCCCTCGAGACCCACCATTTTTTTGGGATTGTTGGTGATCAGCTTCATTTGACGAACACCCAGATTCACCAAAATCTGCGCGCCAATCCCATAGTTCCGCATATCCGGTTTGAATCCGAGTTGTTGATTTGCATCTACAGTATCAAGCCCCTGATCCTGTAATGCATAGGCTTTCAGTTTGTTGACGAGTCCGATCCCCCGTCCTTCTTGGCGAATATACAGCAGCACGCCTTGACCGTCATCCTCCATCATTGCCATTGCACGATGCAGTTGTTCTCCGCAATCGCACCGGAGGGAACCAAAAATATCACCGGTCAAACACTCAGAATGAACACGAACCAACACCGGTTCATCGGGTTTGATTTCCCCTTTGACCATGGCAATGTGCAGTAATTCATCGACATCACTCTCATAGACGATTGACCTGAATTCCCCCGCGTAGGCAGTAGGTATAACCGTTTCAGCGGCCCGTTTCACGAACGACTCGGTTCGCATTCGGTATTCAATTAAATCCGCGATGGTGCAGATCCCGATGCCGTGATTTTCGCTAAATTTCTCCAATGCAGGCATTCGTGCCATGCTTCCGTCCTCGTCCATGACTTCACAAATAACCGCTGCCGGTTTTCGACCGGACAGACGGGCCAAATCCACGGAACCTTCTGTTTGACCCGCACGGACCATTACACCGCCCCCTTTTGCCCGCAATGGAAAGATATGCCCGGGTCTTACCAGATCACTCGGTTTTGCATCATCCGCAACGGCCGCAAGGATAGTCGTCGCCCGATCATGTGCGGATATTCCGGTTGAAACGCCGCATCGGGCTTCGATGGACACCGTAAATCCCGTTCCAAATCGGGAGGTGTTATTGTCAACCATCAAGGGTAATTGAAGGGAATCGATTTTTTCGGGTGTCATGGAAAGACAAATAAGCCCTCTCGCATATTTAGTCATAAAATTAATTATCTCGGGAGTTGCGGCTTCGGCAGCAATCATGAGATCACCTTCATTTTCGCGATCTTCATCATCCACCAAAATAACCATATGTCCCGCCTTGACCTCCTTGATGGCTTCCTCAATCGTTAAGTGTGGCATTGTTTTGCTCTCTCCTGCGTATTGTTTGTCAAATGGTTATCAATATTAAACAAAAAAATAAACGACATCGTCGCTATTTTAAAAACCCGGTCTTTTCGAGAAACCCCATGTCGATGGAGGGCTTTTGCGGGTGTATATGTTGCTCAGTGTATGGTTTTTGACTCAAAACCTGCTCCACATATTTGCCGATCATATCGGTTTCGATATTGACCGGATCGCCTATTTTTTTAAGGCTGAGTGTTGTGAGTTTCGCCGTAAACGGAATGATGCTCACGCTAAAGCGTTCCAGCACGCAATTGTTGACCGTCAGACTTATTCCATCCACTGAAACCGACCCCTTTTCAATGAGATACCGGCTAAGAGACGCCGGTACAGTGATCGTAATGACAATGGAATTATCATGGGCTTCTCTCTGGAAAATCGTTCCGATCCCGTCGACATGGCCGGCGACGAGATGCCCTCCCAATCGATCGGAAAACCGCAGCGCACGCTCGAGATTTACACGGTCACCTATTTTTGCCGACCCAAGCGTCGTCTTTGTCAACGTTTCCGGAGACAAGTCCGCCCGGAACCGATTTCCGGTAACCACAACCGCTGTTAAACAGGCACCGTTCACGGCAATGCTGTCTCCAGGTTTGATATCGCCCAGAGAAAAATCGGCATCGAATGTAAATTGTTTGCCCATACCCGATGGCCGGATTACCGAAACAGTACCCAATCCCTCTATGATTCCGGTAAACATATATATCCTTCAATCAAAATATCATCGCCAAGCCTCTTCACGGCAATGTCTTTTACTCGGATACAACGGCTCATTTTTTCCGCACCCGTTCCGGAGCAAACCGAAACTCCGTCATTTCCGCCTAAAATTTTGGGAGCATAAAAAAAGAAAATTTTATCTACAATCCCTGATGCCAGAGCTGAGGCGACGACGCGTCCGCCACCTTCTATTAGAAGGCTAGTTATTCCCATAGCGCTTAAACGATCCATCAAGGGATCTAGATCGATCCGGCCGTCCTTTAGGGGGGAATTTACTACGCGGTTACCGCTTTTTTCTATTCGAGTCAGTTTATCCGCGGAAACCTCAGGACCAGTGACGAGAATTGTATCAGATTCGGAACTTAGCCGCAACACCCTTGCATTTTCCGATATTGTCAAATGGGTATCAAGAATGATGCGTATCGGATCCAAGCCCTGAAAACCGTCGATCCTGGTTGTTAAACTGGGGTCATCTGCTGTAATGGTTCCAACACCCACCAATATGGCAGCCATTGAATGGCGAAGCCAATGAACATACTGTCTCGCTTCGGTTCCCGTAACCCACTTTGAGTCCCCGGTGCGGGTTGCAATTTGCCCATCTAATGTCGCCGCACATTTCACCACGGCAAACGGCCGTTTGGTCTGGGAATATTTGACATAGATCTCGTTTAACCGTCTTGCTTCTGTTTCGCAAATCCCTAATCGAGTTTCAATCCCTCTACCGTTCAGGAAATCTATTCCACCACCCGTGACTTCGGGGTTGGGATCTCTCATGGCGATCACAACCCGTTTAATACCCGCCTGAACAATTCTTTCGGTGCATGGAGGTGTTCGACCGAAGTGGTTACAGGGTTCCAATGTTACATAGAGGCATCCGCCGCTCGCGGAGGCGCCCGCCTTATCGATGGCATTGATCTCAGCATGGGCTTTTCCAACGGCTTTATGGTATCCTTTCCCAACCAATTTTCCGTCTTTTATTATCACAGCTCCCACCATGGGATTTGGAGAGGTAAATCCTCTGGCTTTTTCGGCAAGCCCAAGCGCCATCTTCATGTAATATTGATCATTCATCGTATCATTTTCGATTTTCAATCTTCGATTTGCGATTCAACAGAAACGGGTAGATTTGTAAACAGGCGAACACCACACAACCGATCAATCTTAAACAAACGTAACGATAAAATCAGAAATTACAAAAAACTTGTAGTATATTAGTGAGGTATCGATAAACTGGCAGATGCAGTAAATTAACCCAGGATCCTTGCTCGATATTCGATAATCCCAAATCAAAAATCCAAAATAAACAACCAATCATCTATGACTTAGAAGGCTTTTTAATTCAGACACAAAGTCGTTTACATCCTTAAACTCTCTGTAAACCGACGCAAATCTAACATAGGCCACATCATCTATCGTGTGGAGTTTTTCCATAATTTTTTCGCCGACAATGTGTGAGAAAATTTCCTTTTCACCGGTTTCCCTTAAGTCACGCTCAAGCTCATCGATAAATTCTTCGATAACATTCATGCTGATATTTCGTTTTTCACAAGCTTTTTTCATACCCGAGCGGACTTTGTCACGGTTAAATACCTCGCGGCGTCCATCTTTCTTTACGATCATGATTGGAATTTCTTCAATGTGTTCGTATGTTGTAAAACGCCTATTGCAAAGCAAGCACTCCCGGCGCCGGCGAATCACACTGGCATCCTTGCTTACACGAGAATCAATCACTTTATTGTCGACTTCTCCACAAAATGGACATTTCATGAATTCTTCTCCTGACTACGGGAATCCAGTACAATGACATCTACTTGAGCCTCTATTGGCATTTCTTTAGATAACGGGTCGCATATCCGGACTGGTAAAATATTCTGTCAATACCCGCATTAACGATCATCTCCGCACAGATGGAACAGGGAAGGTTGGTGCAATAAAGGCTGCTGCCCTTAATGGAAACGCCGTGAAAAGCCGCGACGTTTTGAAATTGCCTCTCAGGTTTTATATTTTTCCAATATGAGTGTTGCATTGGTGCCGCCAAAGCCGAAAGAATTGGTCATGGCAATGTCAACGTTTTGTTTTCGGGCAACATGGGGAACATAATCAAGATTACATTCTTCGTCTGGATTGTCCAGATTGATGGTCGGTGGAATAATCCCCTCGTGTATCGTTAATGCGGTGAAAACCGTTTCAATACCTCCAGCGCCGCCGAGCAGGTGGCCTGTCATCGATTTTGTGGAGCTGATGGGAACCAAATGCGCCTTATCTTTAAATGCCAATTTAATCGCCATGGTTTCATAGAGATCGTTTAACGGCGTGGATGTGCCGTGTGCGTTGATGTAGTCCACATTTTCGTGCGTAATACCAGCATCATCTAAAGCCACCTGCATACATCGAGCCGCGCCTTCGCCATTTGGCGATGGGTGGGTCATGTGGTGTCCGTCTCCGCTCATCCCAAATCCAGTTATTTCAGCATAAATTTTTGCACCACGCTCAAGCGCATGCTCAAGGGATTCGATGATCAGAATCCCGCTTCCTTCTCCCACCACGAACCCATCTCGCTCCCGATCAAATGGGCGAGAAGCTTTTTCGGGGTCATCGTTACGTGTAGACAGCGCTTTCATTGCGTTGAATCCGGCAATACAAGAGGCGGTGACTACGGACTCAACGCCACCGGTGATCATGGCATCGGCCAAATTGGATTGCACGATCTTAAACGCATCTCCAACAGCATGGGTTCCGGCGGCACATGCTGTGGCAAGCGAAGAATTGGGGCCTTTTGCACCAAAGTGAATCGAGATCATGCCAGCTGCCATGTTACCGATGATCATTGGGATAAAAAACGGGGTGACCCGTCTGGGTCCCTTGGTAAACAACATCTGGACATTCTCTTCCAAAATAGCGAGTCCACCAAGACCGCATCCTGTAATGACTCCGATTCTGTCTGCGTTGGAAGAATCGACGACCAATCCGGCATCCTCAATGGCGATGCGAGTCCCGGCAACGGCATAAGCAATAAATTCAGAGGTCCGCCGTGCTTCTTTTCTGGAAAGAAAATCTTCAGGATTAAATCCTTTGACCTCTCCAGCGATTTTTGTCTCGTGGCTAGACGGGTCAAACCGGGTGATTTCTGTAATCCCGGATTTGCCTGCACACAGTGCATCCCAGGTTTCCTGCACACCAATGCCAAGCGGCGTGACAAGCCCAACACCTGTAATAACAACTCTTCGTTTCAAAAAACCCCCTTTTGACCGAAAATACGCCTTCACGTCAAAAACCGAACGCACCGCTGTAGAAATAGATTTTTAAAATCACATTTCTTGGGGGGTACCTGCCGGCGCAAAGAACGATAACTATCTGAGCCGGTTTCAAAATACCCCATTTTACCTCGCGCCATCGGCGGTACGTCAGGTTCTCCCGTCTTCGCGAGAATACCTCGCCCCGCTCAAAGTTCGGGAGCTTCGATCTGACCTTGGGCAAACGGAACGTTTTGAAATTGGCTCATCTGTGTGTATTATTAAGAGTTTGCTTTTGTGTAATTGATGGCGTCGCCGACTGTCACCAGTTTTTCAGCCTCCTCGTCGGGAATCTCTACATCGAATTCCTCCTCCATCGACATGATCAACTCAACGAGATCCAGTGAGTCTGCTCCCAGGTCGTCCACGAATGAAGCCTCGGGCACCACTTCGTCCAAATCAACGCTCAATTTTTCTGCAATGATTTTTTTAACTTTGTCTTCAATCGACATAAACACGCTCTCCTTTCATAATCATATAAACATACCACCGCTAACATGAATAACTTGTCCAGTTATATATGAAGCGCTGTCAGATGCTAAAAACTCCACAACGGCTGCCACATCTTCGGGGGTTCCGGGTCGACCAAGCGGTATCTGATCAAGCATTGCGGTTTTTGCCTTTTCAGATATGGATGCTGTCATGTCTGTTTCAACATACCCCGGAGCGACGGCATTCGCAGTAATTCCTCGAGGGGCCAGCTCCTTTGCGGCCGATTTTGTTAAACCAATGATCCCGGCTTTTGACGCCACATAGTTTGCCTGACCGGGATTGCCGATGACGCCGACAACCGAAGAAATATTGATGATACGTCCATACCGCTGTCTGATCATTATTTTGGCTGCCGCTTTCGTACAGTGAAACGCCCCCTTCAGGTTCGTATCGATGACGTCATCCCAGTTTTTTTCCTTCATCATGGCAATCAGGCCATCCCGGGTAATACCGGCATTATTGACCAGAATATCGATACGCCCGGCAGCCCGAAAAACGTCATCGAAAAACGATTTCACTTCTGCTCCCGAAGCAATATTGACGCATGCTACCGTTGCTGATCCGCCAGCCTCTGAAATCAGCTTTACGGTTTCCTCAGCAGACTTTTTGGATGTTGCGTAATTAAAAAAAACATGGGTGTCCGGCCTCGCAAAGACAAGGCAAATCGCCCTTCCGATACCTCGTGATCCCCCTGTAACGACAACGATTCGTTTTGCGCTATCCGACATGGTTACCTCTTAAACAGCGTGTCAGCAACACGGTCCATGTCAGTGATTACGTTCTCATAGCTGCTGATCAATTCATCGTAGGAAACTTTTTCCATAAATTCCGAAACAAATGCTTGGTTAAAGATCCCTGTTCCCATGATGATTTTTAGAATATTTTGAGTCACTAACTGGGATGTTTCATTGGCAAAGATTCTGGACATGGCCTTTATTTTTTCAGCCTTTGCATCACCGGATTCTGAGAGTCTGGCGGCTTTTCGAGCCAAATTGGCGCCTATTTCCACATGGGTCATCATGTCGGCCAACGCAAACATCACAAATTGCTTTCGCGTCAGCCGGTTTTCATGGGCCAAGTTGATCGCCTCGTTTAACGCACGTGAAGCAAGGGCATAAAACCTGCAGCCCACATCATCGAAGGTCTCGTTCAACTGTTCCATCTCTGACTGGATGGACCGGTAATACTCGCCTTTCGTTTTTCGTGTCTTTTTCCAGCGAAACGTGCTGATGATGTTTTGTTGAATTTCGCTGGTTCCCTCGTAAATGCAGGTGATTCTTACATCCCGCTTGATCTTCTCTACTTCGTATTCGGCGATGTAGCCGTATCCCCCCAGTGCTTGTATGCAATCTTCTGCCGTTTTGTTGGCAGCTTCCGTGGCAAACAGCTTGGCGATGGAGCCTTCAACTTCGATATCGGTGTCACCGGTATCGTATCGGTGTGCGACTTCTTCGATAAAGGCGTCGGCAGCTTCAAGTCTTACGGCGTTGGGGACAATTAACTTATGGGTGTAACCCTGTTTTTCGCATAGCGGTGAACCGAATTGAATCCGCTCTTTCGCATAGGGGATTGCAATTCCCAATGCGGCTTCGCCGGCTCCCAGTGCCATAGAGGCAACCATGAGGCGGGTGTATCCGAATACTTCGTTGGCTTGCTTCAAACCTTTTCCAGGAACGCCCCCTATCAGATTTTCGATGGGAACGAATGCATCTGAAAACGAAAGTGCTGAGGTGTTTGACGCGCGGATACCGTGTTTTTCCTCACCCTTACCCCGGACATAGCCTTTCGTGTCTTTCTCAACAACAAAAAAGGTGGGGCCCTCGGGGGCCTTGGCCAGCAGTGTGATAAAATCGGCATATCCGCCGGTTGAAATGAATTGTTTGTTTCCATTGATCGCATAGCCGATGATCTGTCCATCATCGTTTGTTACCGGATCTGCTGTTGTGGTAAGGGCGGCAAGGTTGCTTCCCGCATCCGGCTCGGTAACCGCATAGGCAACCAGCGCATCTCCATCGGCAATGGCACCCAGCCATTTTTCTTTTTGCTGTTCAGTTCCCGCAACAAGCAATGGATCCGAACCCAGCTGAATCGCAAAAAAGGCGGTGGCGACGCCCAGACAAATTTTTGCCATCTCTCTGGTGACTGCACAGCTATCTTGAGCCCCCCCCCCGATACCGCCATATTCTTCCGGAATAAAAAGCAACTGAAGTCCTATTTCCGGATCCAGCATTTTACGGATGGCATCTTCCGGAAAAACATCGTGTTTATCCCATTCGAGAATGTTCTCTTTCGTAAGAAGCTTTTTTCGTAGTTGTCGAACGGTATCAAGAACCAGCTTTCTTGAATCGGCATCTAAACCTTTCGGTTCGCTGCTCTCGTGTTTTTCTGATAACGTCATTTAACTTGCTTCCTTCAAAGGTTGTTGTTTAGTCCTCGAGTTCAATAGCGGTTCGGCCTTTGTAGCTGCCGCAGCTGGGACATACGTGATGCGGCAATTTGGCCTCTCCACATTGCGGACAGGTCGAAAGGTTCGGCACAGTCGTTTTTTGATGGGTTCGTCTTTTATCCCGTTTTGACTTCGATGTCTTACGTTTCGGTACAGCCATGAGTAATCCCCTAATATATTGGTATTATTATAAATAATCTCTAAATATTACTTTTCTAAAAATTCTGTCATTAGTAATTGAATTGAAGAGGATTGTCAAGGGGTTTTAAATTTTTTTTTGGCGGTTTCATTGTACTCGATTTTTTTATATGATAATTAAATAATAAATTTAGGGACAAAAATGAAATGTATTATAACAATTTGAATTTATTTAATAAATATTAATACAACTTGAATTTCAGGCACCCGGGTGAAAAACGATATTTCGAATTCGAGCACCGTATCAAAAACGAGGTGGCTATTGAATCTTGTATGACCACTTTGTGAACTACTACCACTTATTCAGATACTTAGAGAGTAAAATGAGTAAAAAAGCCTCTAAAGCGCTATTTTTTAGAAAAAACCGAATATCCAAAAAATGATATCGAAAATACCGGATTTAGGTGAATGATATGAATCGAATTGTAACACGCTTTCCGCCGAGCCCCACTGGTTTTCTCCATGTGGGGAATGCTCGCACGGCTGTTTTTAACTGGCTTTATGCACGGCACACAAAAGGCAAATTTGTTCTTAGAATCGAAGATACCGATATTGCCCGTTCCACGCAAGAGGCTGTGGATGTTATCCTGGATTCCCTTGAGTGGCTCGGTATCGATTGGGACGAAGGACCCTACTATCAGTCCGAGCGAATGGATATCTATCGATCTTATGCACAGCAACTGATAGACTCTGGAAATGCCTACTATTGCACATGCTCTCCGGAAGCGCTTGACGCGATGCGAAAAAAAGCACTGGCAACCGGTGGTAAACCCAAATACGATGGAACCTGTCGCGAAAAAGGCATGGGTAAAAGCGACACTGCAGTCGTTCGGCTAAAGGCCCCGTTAACCGGCACAACCGTTATGGAAGATGTCATCAAAGGA
>JAHEHB010000053.1 GCA_024644775.1 Deltaproteobacteria bacterium | reverse complement strand
AGTACACGACAATTTAGTTCCCATGCTATTTAAAACCTAAAAGAAGTTGGAGATACAATGTCTCAAGAGGGTTTTAAGCGCAAACTTTCCGCCATCCTCATTGCTGATGTTGAAGGCTATAGCCGTCTCATGGGCGAGGATGAGGATGCGACTATCCTAACCTTGACGAGCTATAAGAGAAAAATAATGTCACCCAATAGAGGGCGGAGCAAGAGAAAAAACACTTTTCCATGAAAAACCTATACGTTTTTTCTTGAAAAAGATGCCTATATATGATCGAGACTTGCTAGAATAAACGCAGGATTTCTTAGAAGGAGGTTAATTAATGAATGTCGTGATGATTATTGTTGATAGTCTGCGCCAAGATCATCTTGGGGCCTACGGTAACCAGTGGATTCAAACGCCGAATCTGGACGCTTTTGCCAAAGAATCGGTTGTTTTCAATAGATGTTATTCCGATGCACTACCCACCGGACCCGTCAGGAGGGCCCTGCACACGGCGAACCATACGTTCCCCTATCATGGCTACCGCTCATGGCGGGGTAATGCAACAGCGGTACCGGGCTGGTCTCCAATTCCGGATGAACATGACACAATTTCTGAAATTCTAGTTAAGGAAGGCTACCGGACAGCGCTAATCACAGATACTTTTCATCTCTTCAAACCATGGAACAATTTTCACCGTGGTTTTGACTTCTGGGAATGGATCAGGGGGCAGGAAAATGACCGAATTAACACGGGACCGCCTGTTGCCGAGGAGGTGATTCAACAACACCTTAACGATCCTGCGAGAAAAATTGAGGCCTTGAAATGGTTTTTGAATAAGCACCTCATGAACACAAGGGACCGGAAAGGAGAGGAAGACCATTTCTGCGCAAAGGTCTTCCGGAAGGCTTCCAATTGGCTGTATCTTAATCAGGATGCAGAAAAATTTTTTATGATGATAGACAGCTTCGACCCCCACGAAGCCTGGGATCCACCGAAATACTACCGACGACTTTACGATAGAAACGAAGATACCGCCGATCTCATAATGAGTCCATACAATCAATGGGAAGGTTTAGGTAATGAAAAGGAGCTAAAACGCCTGCAAGCCAATTATGCCGGTACGGTAACCATGTTGGACCGTTGGTTTGGCCACTTCATCGACGACCTGAAACTCAACGGACGCATTGATAACACCGTTGTGGCACTGATCAGCGACCATGGTCACAGCCTGGCTCTTACACCTGGAGACCGAAACTATATGGGGAAACAAGGTCATCCCATTTCACGCAGTATAGCCGACCTGGTGATGATGGTACGACATCCCGAAGGGCAAGGCGCCGGTCAAGTCAGGGACACATTGTTGTATAATTTAGACCTTACTGCCACCTTGATGGGCCTTTTAGGAATAGAACCGAAACAAAAAAAGGATGGTATTGATTTCTGGCCCGCAGTCAAGGAACCGGAGAGATCCTTCCACGACCACATTACCATCGGTTGGAGCACCAATGTCTCTGTTATCAATGATAAATGGTGGTATAATGCAAGTATTTTTGGAGAAGAGCCAAAACTTTATGATCTTGAGAACGACTTCGAATTGATAACCAACCTGGCCAAAGATGAACCCGGGATCTGCGAAGAGATGCGTTGTAAAGCGGTTTCCGATGCAGGGGGAAGCGATGGAAAACCCCCGGAGCAATTCGAGAAATTCAGAAGGGACAAAGTTCCGGCAACCGGTCTGGGTGACGGTTTTCCGGGTCTTTATGGCAGCCTTGTGCGACAATACAACAACTGGCGAAACTAAAATCCTTACATTGTTCCCATTAACAGGTTGGGAATGAACATACACAGGAAGGGGATGTAAGTCACCAACAGCAAAATAATGAGCAGCGGGATGATGAAGGGCAGAATGGCCTTCATCAGTGTTTCCAGCTTTACATCACTCACCGATGAAGTGACAAAGAGGAGCATGCCCACCGGAGGTGTAATGGATCCGATCAGACAGTTTAGCGTCATGACCACCCCAAAATGAATCGGATCGATGCCAACCCCTTCGATGAGCGGCATGAAAATCGGAATCGTCAACACCTTGATCGGCAATGATTCAAGAACGGTGCCCAACATTAGGAGGAAGATATTGATACAGAGAAAAACCTGCCACTGCACCTGGGTGATGCTCAGGATGTAATCGGACAGTTGCATGGTGATTTGCTCATAAATCAATATCCAGGAAATGGAACTGATGGTGGATAGAATAAACAGCATGATAGCGGTGATTCCCATTGTGCGAATCAGCAGAGCGGGTATTTGACTCAGTGTGATATCTCGGTAGACAAATACGCCAAGGATAAAGGCGTAGAGAACTGCAATAGCTGCGGCTTCGGTGACGGTAAAGATGCCGCTGGCCATGCCACCCAGGATGATTACCGGGGTGAGCATGGGAAGAAAAGCCCGCTTGAATGCAGTAAACATTTCAGGGGCAGTTGCCCGGTTACTTTTGGGATAGTCCCGTTTCAAACTGACAACATAGATGGTCGTCATTAAGATCCCCGCCATCAGAAATCCGGGAATGATACCACCGAGGAACAGCTTACCCACCGACTGTTCCGCCAGCGATGCATAGACAATGAACGGAATGCTGGGTGGTATCACCGGTCCGATGGTGGCCGAAGCAGCCGTAACGGCAGCGGCAAAGCCCGCCGAATAGCCCTGTTCTTTCATGGCTTTGATTTCCACCTGGCCCAAACCACCGGCGTCGGCCACGGCAGAGCCGGTCATACCGGCGAATATCAAGCTGGCAACCACGTTTGCATGGGCCAGACCACCGGTTATGTGGCCCACCAACGTCTTGGCGAATTCGAATATCCGGGTGGTGATGGTGGACGAGTTCATGAGACTTCCGCAAAAGAGAAACAATGGAATGGCCAAAAAAGGTCCGGCATTGACACTGAGAAACATGCGCTGAACCACCAGGTTCAAAGGCATGTCACCGGTGATGATCACACTGACCAGCGCCCCCATACCGGAACCCACCGCCAGTGGAACGCCCATCAGGGCCAAAAAGACAAAAACAATGATTGCGATTGATGTCATTGAGGATATCCTTCATTTTCGAGAGCAGATCCGCTAAAAATCACCTTGCGTTCACCTTCAAGGTGTCTTTTCGAACGAGGAGCCATTCCTGTAGAAGTTGATCCAACGTATGGACGATCATAAGGGCACCGCTGATGGGGATCGGCAGCTGAGACCAGTTTTCCGATATTTCCAGAACCTCGAAGTGATTGGGTGCCAGGGCGACGAATTCCCGAAATCCCACAAGGGTCATGTAGATGAAAAAGATCAGCGCAACGACATGTCCACCCAACGAGACCGGAATGTTCAGCGATTTTGGAAGTCGGTCGAGGATAAAACTAAACATTATATGCGCCCGGTTTTTCCAGGAGATGCTTACCCCGATAAACACCGCCCAGAAAAACAGGATCTGGATCATTTCAAGAGACCAGGCGATGGAACCGCCCAGTACGAAACGGATAAAGATCTGTACAAGCATGATCACGATAAAACCTATTGCCACCGGTACGCAAACCCATTTTGCGCACTGATTAAGCCCGTCGCTGATTCTGTTGACCCGATAGGCGATGGCTGCCAACACGATTCACTCCTTTATTATGCATGCCGTGAAGGTGTCCCCCACGGCATGCATCCAGTCGATTGTCTCCCTTCACCCATGGCACCCTTTCACATGGAGCGGAGCTTGTCGATAATCTCTTGTTTGTACCAGTCTTCGCCGGATAATTTTTCATAGGTCTTTCCGGCGACTTTTTTAAACTCCTCGATGTCCACTTCTTGCTCTTTAACGCCGTATTTGGTCTTCAAGATCTCTAAATCGGATGCATTCCGTTTTGCGCCCTCGGCAAAACTCCATTGCGCCGCCTTTCTAGCTTCCGCGATGAGAATATCCTGAATATCCGGGGGCAAACTGTTCCATCGCTTCAGATTCATGACCACCAGCGGGCCGAGCCAGCATACGCGTACCGGTGAATAGAATTTGGCGACCTCATACAGCTTGGTGGCCAAAATATTGGTCGGTGGCATCTCGACAGCCTTGACCACCCCGGTTTTCATAGCCATATACTGCTCCGATGTTTTCATTGGTGTGGCGATGGCGCCAAGCAACTCCCACGCGACACGAAATGGCTTGACGTTGGAAGTTTTAATCTTGATCCCTTTCAGGTCCGCGACTTTGTGAACGGGCTTGTCTACGGTTAGCAGATCACGGAAGCCGGCGTTGAGATTAATGAGCGGTTTGAGGTTGTATTTCTCGAGTCCCTTGACCATATTCCCCCATAGATCACTGCTCATGATCCGGGAGGCATGGTCATAGTCTTTGAATAGATAGGGCATCACCAACATGTTGATGGATGGATCGTATTTGCCGAAACTGCCCACCCCGGAGGTGGTGATATCCAGCGACCCGCCCCGCACACTCTCGATGGAACCGGTGGAACTGCCCATGGCCTTGCAACAGAATCGTTTGAATTTCACTCGCCCTTTGCTCGAGGCTTCCACGCCGTCCATAAATCGGGTCAGCGCGGACCATTGCAGAGCCTTTCTTCCGAGAGCCCAATAGAGGCTGAGCTCTATTGGTTTCTCAGCGAAGGCAGGTCCTGCGATTCCCAGCAATAGCAAAAGCGAAACCACTACCCCTACCGTTCTTACAGCCATTTTCCGTTTCATGTTGATCCTCCTTAATTTGAATTTATTTAAGATATCTTATCCTAACCAGCCGTTTGTCTATCGCATCCCACCTCCGTGGATAAAAAGGAAGAAAGTGTTAAAGGTTGTCGAGGAAATGACTGACCAAGCGATTGAACAGGGTAACCCCTCCGGCGTAGTCGGCCTAAAGTCCTTTGAGTTCAATTTCGATACCGGAGCCTCTCCAGCCGCAGTATTGGAAAATAAACCAGGTTGCCGACAGCTTCTTTCGGGCCATACAACCTCCGGTAATAGGCGGATAGTCCCCATGCCTTGTGGGGATCGTGGCTGTCGCTGAGCATGAATATTTTTTCCGTTCCTTTCCGCCTTCTGCATCTCATGGGTTTATATGAACAGCGGCATAACAGGGGCCCCATTACGAATTACATGATGGATCGCATGTTTGATTCAATTGCAAAATCGCTTTCATCTATACGATAAATTTATCAAAGAGGGGTGGTCGTGTCAAACAGGATGAACGGATAGATTCCTTAAATATCTGGATGGCAAAAAATTCTGAAATAATCGATAAAGGAATCTGCTTTGACCCTGTTTTTTCCTGTAATGCCCCACAAAATGTGGAAAGAGGCCACACCTCATTTGTCATTCAATATATATTTTGACAAAAATAATGAGGATGTGGCTCCTGTATTTTACATCCTGGCTATCTGGCTTGAAAAATCGCCGACAATTACAGAACGGACATTTTTATCAGAGGGATTCAGAGTATACTTAACACCAATATAAAAGGTATGCTCGGATCGGAAGGTGCCAAATTCTCCGGCCCCAATCATGAAACTGAAACCTTGGTTGTTCAAATAAATCGGCTCTATTAAACTTTTGCCTTTCATCTTCGGTCAGTTTGAAGGTATCTTCAGATACATACGTCGTTCCAGATTCAGCGATATCCTCTATTCTGGAAGCCAGATTTACGGTATCACCCACTGCTTTGAACTCTACCCGCAAATCATTTCCTACGGTCCCGACAACAACGGGCCCGGTGTGAATCCCGATTCGCATCTTGATTGCTGGTGTTAGATTTTTCTCCCTTACATTGTCGCTAAATTTTACCATCTCTCTATGAATGGACAGAGCAGATCGTATAGTTCGCTGAGGGGCATCCTCTAAAGCGATAGGTGCACCAAACAGAGCGACAATACCATCCCCGGTCATCTCGTTGACCGTGCCACCAAAATCATGAACCTTGTGGATGAGGATTTCATTAACTTGATCCATAATTGAGTAGGCTTCTTCAGAACCAAGTTTTTCGGAGAGTGATGTAAATCCCTCCATATCACAAAACACCACCGTAACCTGTTTCCGTTCATCTTCTATTCGATCTCTTTGTGATAGGATCTTTTCTGTAAGGCCCTTGGGCAGGTATTTTTGGATTTTTTCAATCTTTTCATCAAATGAAAGATCTTTCGGTGATGGTTCGCGGGAGTTACTCACATTATGGCCACATTGGCCACAAAATTTGTCGTTTGGAAGGATCTCCGCATTGCAAGCAGGACAAGTCAGTGTGAGTTTCGATCCTCATTCACGGCAAACTTATTTATGTCAGGATTCTCTGTGTTGCAGTCCGTGCATTTCATTTTTATGCTCTCCAGATATGTTCAAAATGGATCGTGATTAAAGAAAAATCGAATGGATTGGGATTGCTTTTGGACTATATCCGAGGGGTGATTTTATGTCAATTTTGAAGGGAATCAGGCTTCGTAATCTATATTTCACAACATTGAATAAGCTCCAACAAAGCTGTAATGCTGTTATACCCCACAAAGCGCTATTCTCATACTCTAATTGTTCTTCTATCTCGTTACGTATTACTGCTATATATCCGTAATCTGCTGTAATCACCAATTATATTGGATATCCGTTACATAGGTGCACTAATGGGCTGCTTAATTTGACCAACAATCGCCAATAAAAATCACTCAGAATTTTGTGATTTTCGAGGATTTTTTTCAAATATTTGACGCCAAACGGCAAGTGTTCGCCAGAATTTTTTAAAAACAAATCCATCAAAGATAATTAGGTAGCATTCACCGTTCCGCGAGCATCACACAATACGATTTTCTGCCATCCACCTTTAGTGTGATAGATTGGTTTAACCGCACATGGTTGACAAATGAGGTTTCATTCACCACCGGCAGCGAGGTGAGCCAGTCCCATTTCAAAAAGCAGTCCTGATCATCTGTAACGGTTACATAGTTAATGCCCAGCGACGCGATGTTGTGAAAGAAATGAGATCCTTGGGAGGGTTCGGCTTTTAATTTTTGAGAAGCGATTTCTATCATGGCGCCGACACCGCTGATCTGGCTCCAACTCACCGGAATACCCAGAAACCGATCCGCCGATCCCCAGCGTCCTGGACCGATCAGCAGGTATTTGCGATCTTCTTTGACCAAGTCGGAATTCAGCATACCAATTTGCCGGGCGATTTCCGGTGTCCGCCCGGGATCAAACGCGTCTGGTTTTACATAAATAATATCCGATAGGTCCTGCTTTACGGCATTTCCCAATGCATTTGAAGAAACACAAAACGCCTGGTTTGTTTCTTCTTGGCTGATTTCCACTTCAATAAGTTCCTCGCGCGCGGTCATGGGGCGAAGCTGTAAAAACGCAAATTCCGGTTTACAGCGCTTGTCTTCACAAAGATTTACGGAAAATTCGAGTTCAACCGGACATCCCATGCCCTCTCTTCCCATCTTCAACGCTTCTGAAAGTATATCGGCCAAAGGAAAGGTGTTGTACTTTAGGATGGATGCAAAGGTAAGCACTCGGTATCCGGCAAAGTGGGCGGTTTCTCGAATACGATGTTCTTCGGGTACATAGGTACTGGCCAGCAATTTCATCGGAGCGTCTTCGACGACCTCGGTGATCTCCTTCTTAACTAACGTGGAATCTTCGTTGATGCCCAGTGGGTGAAAGGCGTCTCCCATTTTGAGGGAATAAAAAAACCGCTGAGAGTTTTCCAAAATATCTTCTACCGTTGAACGCTGGGGCAACAGTTGTGGATACTTGGGGGATAACCTTAGTGCTTTTTCGCCTTCCATGACCAATTTCCCTAAACCCATTGCCACTGTTGCAATCCCTTCTTCGGGTTTCATTCTTGAAAAGGGATAGTAATTGTGGGATTGCGCAACACCTGAGATGGCCGGATAAAACCTGTCTGCATATTGGTCTCCTACCAACTGTTGCACAATTACCGCCATTTTTTCTTCTTCTGTGCGCTGACCAATGCGCTTTGAAAATGCTTTGGGGCCCTGATAATAGGTGGATGCATATACCAATTTCACCGCACTGATGAGATGTTCCAATCGTTTTTGAAGATCCGGATGATCATTGGGAATCATATAGGTCCGATAAAGACCCGCGTAGGCACGGAATTGAGCGTCTTCCAAAAGACTTGAGGAACGAATGGCCAATGGATAGTTAATTTTAGCGAGATAAGCCATAAGATCGTCATGTACCCATTCGGGAAATTCTGCTTTCATGAATTGATCTGCGATCTCTTCGTCGGTCGCATCCGCTTTGGCAAGCTCCCTTAAGTTATTCATCTCAACAAAGTCATCGAAAGCGTCCGTGGTAACCACCAGTGTTTGAGGAACCGAGATATCTACATCCGGAAATTTTTTGTATATTTTAGAGTTTCGTCGAAGCAGGGTCGATGCAAATGCCAATCCCCTGGCTTTACCCCCCAACGATCCTTTTCCGATTTTAAAAAATTCCGTATCCAGATCAAAATCTCTGGCATCGAAGTTTGCGACAATACCTCGCTGGCGCCATTTTCTTAATTCGTGAAAACTGATAATGATAAATTGTCGATGGCTATCGACGTCCGAAAAATCAGCATGCGTGACGGGTCGAAGTTTTGAAGCAAGTAGGATTTCTGAACGTGCAAACAGCCATCTGGAAAAGTCGTTACGGCTGCAATGGAGAATAAACGAATCATCAGGAATGTCAGGAAGAATTTTCTCCAGTGTTCTCAGGTTTGATGCGCGTCCGATCTCTTCGCCTTTGGGTGTTCGAAATACAAAATCGCCAAAACCCAGTTGATCTTTTAAAAAAGAGCGTATCTCTTTAAACAAAGACGTTGAATTCTTATCGACGAATGATGCAGGAATTTTAGCTGCCACCTCCGCATTGGAAGGCTCAGAACTCATTAGCAGTAGCGGTATGTCCCATCGTTTTGATTTGATATTCGAAAGGAGATCGATCCCGGCCGTGTTGTTCAACTCACAGTTTCTCGGAATTCGAACATCGGATATTACGCCGAGCACGTAGGGTTCAAATCGCTCATAAAGTTCAAAAGCGGCTTCGTAGTTTTCTGCAATAAGGATTTTGGGACGGGCCCGCATGGTCAGTAGACGATGCTCTTCGTTGAGTCCTTCCCCCATAACTGCTTGCGCCTGGCTGACCACCTCTTTGTAAAGAATCGGCAACAATGATGAGATATACTCAGGGGAGTCCTCCACAACAAGGATGACCCGTATCCCGGCTGATTCCGTGTCGTGTAATACATTCATTTTGTCTTCAGCGTTCTTGATCAACGCCAACAGGATATCGGTGTCTCCGGACCATACAAACGTTCTGTCGATACCGGAAGGGTTCGGCTGTCCCGGAATGCGGTCCTGGGCTAGAAGTGTTTTGTGGCTCAACAACACAACGGGAAGTTTGGGTGCCTTGGCCTTTATCTTTTTACCCAGGGAGTAGGCATCCATATCCGCCAGTTGATGCATGGTAATCACCATGTCAAATTTCTTTTGGTCAAGGGCATTGAGAGCCTCTGCCGCGGAGGATACCCATGTGAGACGAGGAGGATTGCTGAGGTTTAATCCACGATATTCATGGATGATTCGTTCTGATAGCCGACAGTCCTCCTCCATGATCCAGGCCTCGTAGGGAGTCGAAACCAAAAGAACCTCTCTGATTTTTTTGGCCATTAATTCATGGAAGATTTTGAAACGAGGGTCGAAATCATCGTCAAAACGGTCGATTTCACCAGCCACGTCTATTTCCCTTCATAATCTAAATCGAATAGTATCCCAACTTGCCGAAAATATACGTAAACTATCTTAGACTGGCCGATTTGTGTCAAGTAAAATTTATGATGAACCCTGCTGGCTTTCTCAAATTCCATTGCGTTCTGACCAGAATAGGCGTACAAGAACACGCCATTTGAAATCTAAAAAATGAAATTGACATATATACAAATACTTCGATTCTGGTTTCCACTGGCCGCAACGTGGCTAATGATGGCTTTGGAGCTTCCTTTTGTCGCGGCCGTTATTGCGAGGCTTCCGGAACCAAAGATTAATTTGGCTGCTTACGGTGTTGCGTTCTCTTTCGCTTTGATTGTTGAATCACCGGTAATTATGATTTTGAGTGCATCGGTTGCTCTTGTGACCAATAAAACCGCCTTTCTCAAATTGCGACGGTTTATTTATTCATTGATTGGGATCGTTACTTCCATGATGGTTATAGGGCTCGTGCCCCCTATTTTCCGTTTAATCACCGAAGGTTTGTTTGATCTCCCGGAAAATATCGTTCGATTGACCCATAACGCCTGTTTGATTCTGATCCCCTGGCCGGCCGCCATCGGCTACCGGCGTTTCTACCAGGGCATTCTTATCCGACACAATCTTACCCGACGGGTTGCCTTTGGAACCGGAATTCGACTATGTACCATGATCGCAGCGGGCATCATCATAAGCCGCCTGGAGATTAGGGGTGTCTATGTGGGGGTGTTGGCACTGGCAATAGGAGTGATTTGTGAAGCGGTTGCAAGCCGGATTATGGCTCACAAAACAGTGAACACATTGCTCACATCCTCATCCGGTTTATCTGATTCGTCTGATTCATCTGGTACATCTAAACCATCCGATACATCTGCTACCTATAGGGATTCCACCGATTCGCCAATTACATACACTTATATAACGAAGTTTTACTATCCGCTGGCACTCACAGCGATACTGACATTAGGGATTCATCCGATTACAATTTTTTTTATCGGAAAAAGCCGATTTGCCATTGATTCGTTGGCAGTGCTTCCGGTTATTTTTTCATTTGTTTTCATTTTCGGAAGCATTGGAATGTCCTTTCAGGAAGTTGGGGTGGCGCTGATGGGAGACAGAAACAGAGGATACATTCCACTAAGAAATTTTGCTATAGTTCTCAGTCTGGTGATTTTTGCCGGCCTTGCGCTTGTTGCCTTTACTCCTTTCGCAGGGCTTTGGTATCGATACGTTTCCGGGCTCACCACGGAACTTACTCACTTTGCGTACCTGCCGACACAAATTTTTGTTCTGCAACCGGCGATGACGGTATGGAATTCTTTTCTACGATCTATTCTCATCTGCGGCACAATCACCGGACCCATTACCTGGGCGACCGTTGCTGAGGTTGCCTTGATTATTTTGGTGCTCTCCGTTTCCATATCATTTCTTGACCTGAACGGTGCGGTTGCCACGGCTATCGCATACATTGTCGGTAGAACCGGTGCCAATTTGTATATGATCCCTCCATGTTACCGGGTACTTCGTAAGTTTCACTGAAGGAAAAATCAATGACCCATATTGTAATATATATTTTATCTGCTTCAACTTTATTGATTCAGAGTTTTGTTGCATACACTGGTGAAACTTCACAAACGGCGAAAGCTGCCGGTTCAAAGGATTCTGCCGTTAAATTCACCTATAACCGTTTAATCCATGAGTCCAGCCCCTATTTGCTTCAACACGCGGCTAACCCTGTGAACTGGTTTCCGTGGGGAGAAGAGGCTTTTGGAAAAGCAAAAAGAGAAGACAAACTAATTCTTTTATCCATTGGCTACTCCACTTGTCACTGGTGTCATGTTATGGAGCACGAGTCCTTTTCGGACGGGGACGTTGCTGAATTGTTAAATAAGAATTTTGTAAGTATCAAAGTGGATCGCGAGGAGCGCCCCGATATCGATAAGGTATATATGACCATCACACAAATGATGACCGGTCGGGGCGGTTGGCCCATGACGGTTATTCTGACTCCGGAAAAGAAGCCGTTTTTTACCGGAACCTACTTTCCGAAGAAAGCGCGGTGGGGGCAGCCGGGTCTGATGGAGCTGTTGCCGGCCCTGCAGGATGCCTGGTTAAGCAATAGAGGGAAGATACTCGAAGATGCCGACAAAATAACCCAGGTGCTGAGACAGGCAAATAAACAGAAACCCGGCGATTCTCTTGACAAAACGGTTTTAGACAAAACGCAAAAGCTACTTAAGGAGCGGTTTGATATCACAGAGGGTGGATTTGGAAGCAAACCGAAATTTCCGATGCCCCATTATTTAAGTTTTCTGCTGAGGTACTACTACCGAACCGGAAACAAACAGGATTTGTACATGGTCGAAAAAACGCTCAGCCAAATGCGCCCTGGCGGCATCTATGACCATGTGGGATTTGGTTTCCATCGATATGCAACGGATTCTCGCTGGTTGGTGCCGCACTTTGAAAAGATGCTTTACGATCAGGCGCTGCTGGCCATCGCATATAGTGAGGCATATCAAGTCACCGGAAAAGTCTTATTTAAACAAACCGCAGCGGAAATTATTTCTTATGTAATGCGGGACATGGCGTCTCCGGAAGGCGGTTTTTATAGCGCTGAAGATGCCGACAGTGAGGGCGTGGAGGGCAAATTCTACCTTTGGACATTAGAGGAAATCAGAGAGATTATCGGTAAAGAAGAAGCGGACCTCTATAAAACGATTTACAATGTCAAAATTGGTGGTAACTTCCGCGAGGAAGCAACCGGCCATGCGGTCCAAAGCAATATCCTGAATATGCCGAAGCCGTTACACCAGATTGCCGAAGACATGAATATTCCGGAAGCGCAGCTTCATGAAAGGCTTGAAAAGAGTCGGCGAAAACTTTTTAACGCACGAGAAAAGCGTGTACATCCATTCAAGGATGACAAAATCCTTACTGATTGGAATGGATTGATGATTGCTGCTTTGGCCAAAACCGGGCAAGCGTTAGACGAACCGAAGTACATCGATGCTGCGGAGAGGGCGGGAAACTTTGTAATCAGCGATTTGATTGATTCCAACGGACGCCTTCTCAAGCGTTATCGAAAGGGGACAGCCGGAGTAGCTGCCTATCTAAATGATTATGCATTTATGGTTTGGGGGCTTTTGGAGCTTTATGAAGCCACTTTCAATACCAAATATTTAAAGGAAGCAATCCGGCTTAACGACATCATGTTGTCCCGTTTCTGGGATGAACAGGATGGCGGTTTTTATATGACGGCCGACGACAGTGAAAAAGTGATTGTCAGAATGAAAGAAATTGATGACGGCGCGATCCCGTCAGGCAATTCGGTTGCCGCCATGAATCTGCTCCGTTTAAGCCGTATCACCGGAAGAAATGTTTATGCATCCCACACTGAGAAAATAACGACCGCGTTTTCAAACAGCCTTAATTCGTACCCAGCAACATCGACACATCTCATGTCGGCCTTGGAATTTGCCTTAAATCCAACCTATGAAGTTGTTATTGTCGGAAAACCACGGGCATCGGATACGCGCTCGATGTTGGCGGCTCTTCGAAAGGCGTTTATTCCAGCAAAGGTGGTATTGTTCCGGTCACCTGATACGGAAGATGCGGAAATTCTAACAATTGCGCCATACACAGCAGCCATGACCGCACTAAATGGTAATGCTACGGCATACGTTTGTGAAAACTTCTCGTGCAAACTCCCCACCACAAGCATCCGGGAAATGCTTGAATCCCTGCAGGTGAATCCGTCGGCGGACAAGGGTTTAGGTCTCCGACCCTTGGGGCGTTAAGATGGTATCCGGTTAATACCCTGTGGCTTACCGCGGGGTGGGGCATTGAGGAAAACACCTGGAAGGTCTCAGCACTGCCGCCAGCGGAGCTGGATTCATCACAATAAGAAACGAATTAAAGGTGTCGTTGAATAGGTTTCTCAGACGAGATGAGGTTTCGGGTGTCAGGTTTCAGGAGCTATACAACCAACGGAGCTGGATTCATCACTACAAGAAATGAGGTTTCTTAGACGAGCTAGGAAGCGAGAAAGCTTGGACGCTGGAATGCTTGGAGGCGAAAAGGTCAGGGGCTGGAAAGCCTTATAGCCTCCAGGCTTCCTGGCCTTCTCGCCTTTAGGTTATTTCTACCGGTGATCCAATTTGGGAATTTACCAGGTTTCTCGTAAGAGAGGTGTCAGCAAAACCCCCAAATCCTGAAACCCGACACCCGACACCCGAAACCTGAAATTTTCATAAGATCCCATTTTAAGGGAAGCGAAAGCAAGGAACACCGATTTGGTTGCGGCCGAAGACCTGCATTATGTTATCGAGATTTTGTTTAGCCATCTGTCGACCGCCTCGGTCACGCCACACTCGTTGTGAGAGGCGACGGATGGAAACCGTTCCTTTAGGTCATTGGGGGCGTTTTCCACGACAAAACGACAGCCTGACCACTCCAGTAAATCCATGTCGTTGTAATCGTTGCCAATGGAAAGTGTTTTTTCCACCGGAATATCCAACCGAGACGCGAGCCATGCGGCTGCCTGGCTTTTGGATACTTCTTTGTGAAAGAATTCAATCCAAGTGGATTCACCGTCTAATGGAGAGGTGGTGCGAACGATGTTCAGATCCGGCAATTTGCGACGGAGATGATCGATCAATGGTTGTCCGTCGGAATTCGAGACGATGGCAAGGATCTGAGCGGCTTTGTCGAATCCTTCGCGTTTATCAAGGGGTCGGCAAAATTGCTCGTAGAGATGTATCCGACGGGTAAAATCAGAATTGTTGTCCACCGTACCCCAGAATGTAAATTTGTGATTATCGGGGATGGGACGGTGAATCATAAAGTCAAGTTTGGCAGCCATTAAGATTTCCACGGCCTGTTTAACGGATGCCGGCTCTAAATCGATTTTTCTTAAAAAGGGTCCGTTGGGATATTGTAGGATCCCCGCACCGGTGGAGAAGATCACATAGTCTATTGGCAGCGTATCTCCCACCGCCTTTTTGAACGAATACAGGGATCGGCCGGTTGCCACCGCCCGGACGATGCCTAATTTACCCAGTTTTTGGAGTGTTTTCAGATCCGTATCCGCTGCCGTTCGATCCGATCGAAACAGGGTGCCGTCAAGATCGGTGATAAAAAACCCGCGACACTGGAATGGCTTTTTACCTTTCACCACCGGTTTTTCGTCGATGTGCATTGGAATTTTAGCTGTTTTCTGTTGATGATTTTTCATTTAAATACAAGATGAATGCTGTTTTCAAACGAGTTTACCGTCCCGATGAGCTGAGCCTGATTTACGCCGCCATCATGCAACGCCGCAAGAAGTGCTTCCCCCTGATCTTCTGGCACCGCCGTCAGAAGCCCGCCGCTTGTTTGTGGATCGAAAACAATTTGCTGATGCCACGAGGGTAAATTTTTTGTAAACCGTGATGATGTTTCCACCAGTTGCCGATTATATGCATTGACTCCGGTATTTACCCCTTTTTCGTACATCTCCAATGCTTCACGCATCACCGGGATACGATCCACCTCGATGGTTAGCGTGACATTGGAGGCCTTGGCCAACTCGAAACTGTGACCCGCCAAACCGAATCCTGTGACATCTTTTACGGCATGAATGTCGAATTTGTGGAAGATTTCTGCAGCCGTTTTATTTAGAGTGGTAATGATGGAAATACATTCCTGCAAGGCTGCCTCAGACACCCAATCCTTTAAATTTGCGTTAAACAGCACACCACTTCCGATGGGTTTTGTCAAAATGAGAACGTCTCCTGGTTTTGCACCGGCGTTGGTCCAAAATTTCTTTGGGTGAACAATACCGGTGACCGCCAGTCCAAACTTGGGTTCGTCATCTTCCGTCGTATGTCCACCAGCCAGCACCGCCCCGGCTTCTGTGATTTTGCTCAAACCACCAGCCACAATCCCTTGTAGTGTTTCGGGTTCCAGCTTTTTCGATGGAAAGGCCGCCAGATTAATGCAGGTGATGGGGTGCCCTCCCATGGCGTAGACATCGCTGATGGCGTTCGCAGCGGCAATTTGCCCGAATTGAAATGGGTCATTGACCGGGGGGGTTATAAAGTCAGCAGTGGTGATGATAGCAATTTCATCGGTTAAACGATAGATGCCGGCGTCATCACCGGTGTCAAATCCCACCAGCAGGTTGGGGTCATTGGTCTTGGGTAGTCCCGCGATTAGTTTTCCGAGCCCGACCGGGTCGATTTTTGCCGCTCACCCGCAGGTTTTGGATAAACTGAGCAGCGTTGGTTTTTGAAATAATTTTAAAGGTTTCACTTACAGTCCGATCCTCTTTGATTCTAAAAAAAAATTTCCGGCAATCCCGTCCCGGCGGCACAATCGTTTGGCCCTTCAGTGGGATAAACCGGACGCTGAAATTGAGCCAGAGATTTGTGGAAAGGCACAAATCAAAATCAAACAAACAGTAAATAATTACTATGACACGCACTTCGGTTAAAGTCCAGAGAATATAAAAACATTTCATCTCCTCAGAATCGAATTGCCTTCATCTGGATAGGTCACGATTTACTTTGACGTTACCGTGAATTCGGACAGCGTACGATTGACACCTATGTAAAGGACGTATATTTTAAAAAATAAACAAAACCGGCAACTTTTTATATAAAAAAGGTGTTGCCCCAGATGGTACAAAGAAAACCGTTTCTAAAACGATATCGGAAAGCATTTTTGTGGATACTTGCGCTGTCCCTGATAATGGGGATCGCGGGGGCGGGGGCGATTGTTGTCTACAGCGTGAAATTGGCAGAGAATATTGAGAAACGATTCGCTGGACGTCGCTGGAACATTCCTTCCAAGGTATATTCGGACACGACGTTGCTTTTTGCCGGGCAGTCTGTAAACCGCAAACTGTTGCTTGATAAACTGCATCGCCTCGGCTACCGTGAACGTTCTCAATCCCCCAGCCAACAGGGAGAAATGTTCGTTTCGGACACTCACATCGACCTTAATCTTCACGATTTTCAAACTCCCTTTTATCAACAAAAGAGCATTTCCGTTAGAATAATATTTAAAGGGGACCAGAATTCTGACCAGATTTCTGAAATCATCCACCGAGATAACAGAACACCTGTTCCTTTATTGGAGTTGGAACCCGAAGAGCTAATGCGTTATTTCGGGCCGGATCGAGAGATCCGCCATCTTTTATCTATCCGGCAGATGCCTTCCCATTTAATTCATGCTGTCTTATCGGCAGAAGACGGCCGGTTTTATCGCCACCACGGCGTAGACTTTCGGGGCATTTTGAGGGCCCTGATCACCAACCTGCGCAAAGGTAATGTTAGTCAGGGCGGCTCTACGATTACCCAGCAATTGGCAAAGAATTATTTCCTCACCCCTGAACGCACCATCAAACGGAAACTAAAGGAATTGTTGATCGCTTTCATTTTGGAATACAATTATGAAAAAGATGAGATTTTAGAAATCTATCTAAATGAAATCTACTGGGGGCAGAAAGGATCGGTTTCCATTAATGGAGTCGGTGAAGCATCGGAATTCTATTTTGATAAACCAGTCGACAAATTGTCTCTATTGGAAGCTGCCACATTGGCCGGGCTCATCAAGGCGCCGAATTATTATTCGCCCTTTTTGGATCCATCACGCTGCCTCAGAAGGCGTAATGCGGTGCTGGCGGGGATGCAAAAAAACGGTTGGCTGAACGAAGCGGATGTAAAAAATGCAATCTCGCAACCGGTAAGGCTCGCTCGCTATCAGGGTTACAAACGAAGGGCACCCTATTTTATGGATTATCTGACCCGACAGCTCATTGCTCTTTATCCCAAAGATGCCCTCTCCAGTGAAGGATTATCCATCTTTACGACATTGGATACTCAAGTTCAGAAAGCAGCAGAACAGGCTCTTTTAGGGGGTCTTGATCGTTTGGAAACGTCAAATCCAGGGCTGAAACGCACAGACCCGGAGCGTCGTCTTCAGGGAGCCATCATCGTCATGCAGCCAAAAACCGGATATATCTTAGCAATGGTGGGAGGCCGGGACTACGGAAGCAGCCAATTTAATCGGACCACCCATGCCAAACGGCAACCGGGCAGTGCATTTAAGCCTTTTGTGTATCTGGCGGGACTGGAAAAATTCACGGTACTCTCCCCTTTGCCCAACAAGCCGCAGGTTTAT
>JAHEHB010000368.1 GCA_024644775.1 Deltaproteobacteria bacterium | reverse complement strand
GGTGTCGACCGGTCGGTAGCATCCTTCGCTTTGATGGATATCCGGATCGGTCAGGCACCGCAGGGTATACATGATGAGGGATAATGCCATGTAAAAGGTACAGTTTGTGGGTCCGGCCCGCTGGGGTGATGTATCGGAGAGATCAAATTGAATGTTGCCCCCCTTCTTTTCGATTCGCATGGCGATCTTAATGGGATCGTCCGTAATCCCGTCGTCGTCCAGATAGTCGACCCCTTCGTAGGTGCCATCCAGAAGTTTCTCAATCTCTGCCCGCATTCTTCGTTCCGCATAATTGATGGACTCATCGGCATAAAACAGCACTTGGTCAAAACCGTATTTATCGATTAGCTCGCAAATTCTCCGGATGCCCAGGTTGTTGGCCGCTACCTGAGCATTAAGGTCTCCTTTCCGCTCTTCCGGTGTTCGAACATTGGCAAGAATCGTTTTCATGATATCTTCCTGCAGCACACCTTCCTTAAAGAGCATCACGGATGGAATCCGAATTCCCTCCTGAAAAATCTCTGTGGAATTTCCAGGTACGCTCCCCGGGGTGATACCGCCCACGTCCGAATGGTGGGCCAGATTGGCCACAAATCCCCAGAGTTGTGATCCATAAAAAACCGGAGAGATCACGATGATATCCGGAAGGTGCGTCCCCCCGCGGTAGGGATCGTTTAAGATGATCATATCCCCGGGTTTCAGATCCTCAATACGGTGTTCCTTCATGGTCTGTTTTAGGATATTGGGAAAAGCGCCCAGATGTCCGATCTGGTGGGCGGTTTGGGCCACCATCTCCATTTTGCTGTTGAAAATGGAACAGGTATGATCTTCCCGTGTTTTGATATTCGGAGAGTAGGATGATTTTTTAAGCGCAATTCCCATTTCCTCGGTAATACCGATGAAGGAGTTTTTTAAGATTTCGAGTTTGACCGGATCATAGTTCATGATACTTCCCCTTTTTCCAATTGAATGGTTCCATCCGTATCCATCGACCCGACCCATCCCTTTGGAACGAGCGCGGTTGAATTCTGACTCAGTATCAAACGGGGCCCCTGGAACCCATCGCCCGGATTCATATCCGCCCGGTGCATGATGGGGTAGGTTTCCCGGGTCTTTTCCACCGGTGAAAGTATCTCGGCCGTCTGAATACCGATCTCTTTTTTCTTATGAGATTCTCTGCGCACCAATGACGGTTTCGGGTTAATGGCAAAGGCACTGATTCGTACATTCACCAGTTCCACCGGTTCCACGACATCGGAATAACCGTAAAGCTCCTCGTGGAGTTTATGAAATTGTTCAACGATTCCGCCCTTGTTGATGGCACCGTCCGGGTTATCCGGAAGTGGCACATTGATCTCAAAAGACTGACCCACATACCGAAGTTCCAACGAGCGATCGATCCTGACTTCAAGATTTCCCAATTCATCGAGTTTTTCCTGGGCCTTTTGCTGCAACCCATTGAAAATTTTTTCCAGGTCTAAGACGGCAAGGTTATCCATTTTTGCAGGTTGGCCCTGGACGAAATCGTATCTATAATCGGCCAGGGCGGCACCATTGGCGGAAAAGACACCGGCAAAGTCCGGGAGTAAAATCCTCTCGATACCAATCTGTTCCGCCACTAAACAGGCGTGCAGGGGGCCTGCGCCACCAAATGCGATCAACGCAAACCCGCTCAGCTCACCCATGGCGGCCATGCGAATGGCATGGGCGATATTATGATTCATGACTTCAATGGCGCCGGTCGCTATTTCCTCTGCCGACAGGCCCACAATTTTTCCTAATTCCTCCAGTGCTTTTTTGGCGGCACCCCGATCGATCCGAATCCCCTTATCTGCGAAATACGCGGGTTGGACGGCTCCGGCAATCAGGTGGGCATCGGTGATGGCCGGTTCTTTGCCGCCGCTTCCATAGCATACCGGGCCGGGAACGCTTCCGGTAGATCGGGGCCCCACCCGCAGCGCTCCCCCACTATCCACCCAGATCACGCTTCCACCGCCGGCACCGATGCTTCTTACATCCATCATGGGAGATCGAATAGGCAACCCACCGATACTCGATTCCACCGTCCAATCGGCCAGGTAATTTTTGATCAGGCAGATATCGCAGCTGGTACCGCCGATGTCCATGCTGATGAGATTGGGCACGTTTTTTTCCCTGGCCAGGTAAGCCGAGGCGGTAACCCCTCCGGCCGGACCCGACATCACGGTTGTAATCCAACGATCCCGCAACGCTTCCACGGTTGCGATCCCGCCGTTGGATTGCATGAGTCTCAGTTTTTCAGAAAGCCCAAGCGCCGTGAGGGATTCATTCATACGGTCGGAGTAACGGTTCAATACATTGGTAATAAACGCATTGGCACAAACCGTATTGGTCCGCTCATACTCCCGGTACTCCGGGAGCACCTGGGAGGAGAGACAGAGGGTGAGATCGGGCCGCTCGTTTTTAATCGTTTCTCCCACCAAGTCCTCATGGGACCGGTCTAAAAATGAAAACAGAAAGGATACGGCAACCGCCTCGACACCGTCTGATTCCAAACGCTTCAGGATATTTAAGATCTCCGCTTTATCCGGTGAAGCCAGCACGGTTCCGTCACTCATGATCCGTTCGTTGGCTTCAAACCGCCACTTTCTTGGAACCAGCGCCACCGGTTTTTCAGCATTCCAGTCGAATAGGCTGGGGCGGATCTGTCTTCCAATCTCCAGAACATCTCGACACCCTTTGGAGGTTATCAAAGCTGTTTTAGCACCTTTCCGCTCAATGAGACTGTTCGTGGCAATCGTGGTTCCGTGAAAGATCGCACGGACCGCGTGGCCGTCGGCATCTGTTTCCTTCAATGCCAGATTAATCGCCTGCAAAACACCTTCAGCCGGATTGGGTGACGTGGTCAGAACCTTGGTTTCGTGAACTTCGCCGGTTTTTTCATTCAACAAAACCAGATCCGTGAAGGTTCCCCCGACATCTACACCGATTCGATAGGTCTGCATTCCAAAAATCTCCTTTTGTTATCCCGTTCACCCCGTAATCCTGTCCAATTTAGATTGCATGTTTATATAGACAAGTAAGTATTTTATACAGCTCCATTGTTTGTGACAAGCTGAAAAAACCAAGAGCGCTCCACTATACATTGTCCCAATCGAGAAATGGGAAAAATCCCACGCTTTTAGGCGAAGACCTCAGTTTCGATGCGTTTTCAGGTGTCAGCGTGGAGACTTAACTCTTCTGAGAAACCTGGTAAAATTCCGAAACGGATCACCGGTAGAAATAACCTAAAGGCGAGAAGACCAGGAAGTTTGGAGGCGATAATGCTTTCCAGCCCCTTAGCCTTTTCGTCTTCAAACATTCCAGCGTCCAAGCTTTCTCGCTTCCCAGCTCGTCTGCGAAACCTCGTTTCTTGTAGTGATGAATCCAGCTCCGCTGGCGGCGGTCCTGAACACTGAAACCTGAACGCTGAAACCAATAAACGCCTTAGGTCTCACTTGCACGAATTCGGAAGCCACCATCTTTAAGCGGTCGGAGGCTTTACTCCGTTAAAGGTCAGGCGTTCAATAATCGTCCGAATCCCTTGATGCTGTGTTGGATATTGAGCAATCTCAGGCTGTTCCAGAGAATTGCCGAGTTGGAGCTGATGACCGGCTTTCCCAGTTCATCCTCCAGTTTTTGCAGAATTTCTGCCGACGGCAAATCGGTTGCAAAAATGCAGAGGCAATCCGCCTGGAGAGAATCCGCTTTCCTGGCAAACCGGCGAGTGTCTTCCGGTTTCATGTCATTTACCTCAAAGCGATTGAGCGGATGGCTGGACATGGAGACCACCTCAAACCCACAGTCCGTCATATAAATTTTCGCTGCAGCATTGGCTTCTTTTTGCCAGGGTGTTGCCACCGCTATTTTGTGAGCATTCAAATGCCGAAGGCTCTCGATCAGGGATAATACGGTGGTTGTGACTTGAAAATCCGAAACATTACGCCATTGTTCGCAGAAGTCATGATCCCATTTACTGCCTTTGAGGAAACTGGATACCGTGCAGGCAAACACGCAAACTTTTACCCGGGCTGTCTGCAATTCCTGAATTCCCCGTTTGATGTTTTCGATCATGGCAAAGTTGGACTCTCTGCTGATATGGTCGCCGGAAACCATCAGCCGGGTTTCAAAGAAACCGAATCCTTCGGCCGCCATGTAATACATCTCCGGCAGGATCACCCTATTTCCCGCCGGAACCAGAAAACCGATATCACCTTTTCTGACAGCCATTTGAATTCCTTATCAAATCTGCCATTTCACTGAGTGTAACGAACTGACCATCTGCATGAAATATTTCACTGATAAACTTTTCCAAAATGCCCAGGGTTTCTTTATTTCGTCCGATGCCGTATGGGTGTAGGGTCCATACAAAGTATTCCCGGGATGCCTTGAGACTCCCTGCCCAGCAGTTGAAGATCTGGTCCGGGGACGCCAGCATATAATCCAGCTGGTTGATATCGTCCGGGTAGAGAGACGGAATCTCCACGATTCCTTTGGATATGAAGGGCTTAAACGGAATACCCAGAAGCGGAGAATATAGCAGGCTTGAATCATACCCGTAACCCAAGGGGCTCAGTAATTCGAATATCCCCGGATAATAAGCATACAAAGGGATTCGAAATCCGCTGAGGGTAAAGTTATTTTCGATCTTACTCCCCATCTCCATCAAACGCCGGTGCTGGATTTGTATCTCCTGTTCCTGCATGGACCGATTCAGATTCATCAGTCTTCCCGGATGGGAGTCGGTATGATTTACGATTTCATGACCGTTTAGAAGGAATTTCTTTAAAGATGCTTCGGTTGTGATTTGCCCCTTGGTGGTAAAACCCGGAAATGTTACGGTGGTACGGATGTCTCGTTGATGGATACAATCCAGGAGGTTTTCGATTTCCGCCTCTTTCCCCACCGGATCGATGACCAGTCCCACTTTCATCTTAGAATCCCCCTTTTTGTCCCGCCTGCCCCTTATCCGGTTCAACAACAAGATCCCGGACAATGTTCTTGTTGGGCAGGGGTTCCAGTACCATGTCTTCTTTCATATAGGTTTTACACGGACAGCGTGGCTTTCCGTCGATCTGGATGAGACATATGAAGCAAAGTCCGCATTGGCAGGATGTTCGGAATGCCAGAGAACCGTCAAGATTCCGATAAATATAGAATAGGGCATCCATCACTGTATACCCCTCTTCAAAAGGGATTTCATATCGCTCGCATACGGGTTCGGACATGGTATTCGGATCGAATCGTTTTATGGTAATGGCGCTCTTTTTCCGGGTCTTTTTCACCGGTTTTTTTCTTTCTTTTCGGATTTTTTTCTGCAGCGAATGCCATCAGGGCCTCTGGTAACGACGAGATTGGTTTTCCATGCGTCTTTTGGCTCCGGATGGTCGGTTCGATACTGAGCCCCCCGACTCTCTTTGCGCGCACCGGCGGCCGTGAGGATCATTTCCCCCACACCCACCATCAGGCGGGTCTCAACGGCGTCCTGTAATTCCATGTGATACGGCATGGGACCATGAGATAGGGTAAGCTCTTCTGTGAGAGACGATTTCAGTTTCTTGAGTTCATCCAACCCTTGCCGGATACCGGTTGCGGACCTTTCCACCCCGGCGT
>JAHEHB010000367.1 GCA_024644775.1 Deltaproteobacteria bacterium | reverse complement strand
GGAAGCGAGAAAGCTTGGACGCTGGAATGTTTGAAGACGAAAAGGATAGGGGGTTGGAAAGCATTATAGCCTCCAAGCTTCCTGGCCTTCTCGCCTTTCGGTTATTTCTACCGGTGATCCGTTTTGGGATTTTACCAGGTTTTTCAGACGAGTGAAATTCCCATATCGTAAACCGATACCCTTTGTATGGGGTTTAACAAAGCCGGGCCCTCTGGACCCGGATTCATTACTAAGGAGCTTGTCAGATGTCAACTGTATCGATTGTTCGACAACAAAACGATAACGTTGAAGCGGCTGTTAGAAAGGCTGTCTCACTCACCCCGGCTTTTGATTCCATTCAATGGAAAGATGCAACGGTTCTCATCAAACCCAATATCGTTAACCCCTCCAAGTCTGGCTCGGGGATGGTCACCGATGCTCGGGTGATTCGTGCGGTAACACAACTCGTGCTGGAGAAAAACCCACTAAAGGTGATCATTGGCGAGGGCTCTTCCGTGGGATACGATTTTCCGGGCCGAGAGGATTCCATTCATTGTATGAACGTCGCAGGTGTCCTGGAAATTGCCGATCAGTACGGCATTGCGATCGTTGACTTGAACCGAGATGAACAGGTGGAAATCAAGTTATCCGACGCATACGTGATGGATTCTTTCTCAATCGCAAAAACCGCTCTGGAAGCGGATGTGATCCTTTCTTTGCCTGTTATCAAAACACATTTAAGGACAGGGATTACCTGCGGACTCAAAAACATGAAAGGTGTTTTACCGAGTGATGAAAAAAAACGAACCCATCAGTGCGGGCTTGATAGAGGAATCGTCGATTTAAATCGGATTGCAAAACCGCATTTTACCATTGTGGACGGAATTACCGGTCTGCAGGGCACCCACACCGAAGAGACGGACAAAGTCCCGTTGAACCTTATTATCGCCGGCGATGATGTGGTGGCTGTAGATGCAGTCTGTGCGGTGATCGTCGGATTTGATGGTAAAGACATCCTACATGTTCAATTGGCCGCCGAAGCCGGCGTTGGCATCTCCGACCTTGATCATATTGAAATACATGGTGAAACAGTCGAAGCGGTGATGCACCGCTTTGTACCCTATCTTGAAGCAGCACAGCATCTGTTCGGTGGGGCAACGATTATAGAAAAAAATACATGCACCGGTTGTATGGGAGAACTGATCAGTACCTTTATATACCTGAAGAAAGCAGGTTTTGAAGACAGATTACCCGATTTGACATTGCTCTTCGGGACCCCTGAAGAATTGGGACCGCTTAAAGGTACACCGGTTGTAGTGGGCAAATGCGCCAAGGAATTCAAAAACCGAGGGATTTTTGTACCCGGGTGCCCTCCGCATGGGAAAAAGATTACCGAAGGTGCTTGTGAGGCGCTGGGCATAGACAAAGACGTTGTCCGCTGTACCATTAACGACTTGCATGACTTCTAAAAGTGGGAAAATATTCCATTCGGATTTCTTTTGATCAGATAATTTATGACGATACCCGGCGTTTTTAATTCGGGTGCATCAGATCTACCATTTGCTTAATTCGCGCAACCTTTGCTTCCAGATCATTGTGGGCGACCGTAGCGGTGGCAATTTCATTTGCAAACCGGCCGGCTTCCCATGGATTTCCGCCGGTTTGGTGTAAACGGATCAAAAACGCTGCTGCAAAAACGTCTCCTGCGCCTGTGGGGTCAACATCTCTGACAGGTTCTGTTGGGATATGACGCATTTCGTCGCCGTGAAAAATGGTGCAGCCTCGGCTTCCTTTTGTCAACACAAGCAAGTTAGACCATCGACGGAGATCTTCCAGAGTTTTTGTATTGACAAGATCTTCCTCACTGAGAATAACCGCCGCCGCCAGGGGTAAAATTGCAGGTGCGGCAGGCCAGTTACGAGAATACACACGGCCGTTTTTATCCCAACTTCGCATCCATCCTTGGAGTGTTAATCCAACCAGACTATCGTTGAATAAATGGATCATTTCTGGTTCGACTTCATCCACAAGGGGTCCCAGATGAACAATTTGTGCGCGTAACCAGTCTTTAGGCATATGTTCGGCGCGTAAATTTTCCGCTATACTGTGGATGGCCTGTTGCCGACCGTTTGAGGTATAGATATTTTCAAATGTTGTTGTTTTGGCAGCACCAATATGATGAACAAGCATACGGGGAAGCGCCTGTTTAAAGTTGTAATCCTGTGCTGCGCTTGTCAAAACGGCCGTTTGACAGCCAAGTGTTTCGGCAGTTCGACCGGCATAAGCGACGGTGCCGCCAACTTTAGTGCCCTCCGGGGTTAGATCTGAACAGATGTGACCAACAACCAGATAGTCAATTTGCTCCATATGAATTTCCTATGTAATAAACGTCATTTGCAATTTGTCATTGGTCATTTGTAAAATGAGAATTCCTATATAGTTTGGATGAGACAGGATTTACAGGATTAAAAGATAATAAACAGTCTAATGAAAAGAGGCTGGAAATAAGTGCATAAAAATCTTGTCAATCGTTTCATCTCGTCGATCCCATCTGAAAAAAGGAATTTCTTATATTATCACGTTACAGCAAGCCAAAAGGGTAATTAATATTAAATTTTTACGATTGAATCAATAATTTTTTTCAAGATGTCTGCAGAAAAAGACAGTCGGTGAAACGGTCAAAATTCACATAGATCCTGATCAGCTATCGGTTCTTTAAGACTGAGCCGAGGCTGCAATTTGGGGGCGGGTCGTAAATCACGGAAGCAAGACGGTCACGCCTCATTGATACCAGACTCTATTTAAGTATATCTTCTACTCGAACAGGTTTATTCTCTTTTAAAGACTTCAGCGCTGCCAAACCGATGAGTGCAGGCTGAAGTCCGTCATTTCCGGTTACAGGAGGATCTGTATCGTTTAAGATCGCATTGATAAACGTTTTTAATTCTTCAACATAGGACATTTGATATCTTTCCAGGAAGAAATAAAGCGGCTTTTCACTGATAACTCCTTTTGCCGTACTCAATTTTGCAGAATCCGGGACGTCGTTCTGAACCTCAACATATCCTTTTGAACCGAACACTTCCACCCTTTGATCATATCCATAGACGGCTTGTCTGCTGTTGTCGATCACTCCCATGGCACCGGTTTTAAATTTTAAAGTGATGACAGCCGTATCGATATCTCCGGCTTTACCTATGGCGGGATCGATCAGCACGGTACCCTGCGCATAAACCTCCTCTATTTCGCTTAGGGATAAGTATCTGGCCATGTCAAAATCATGAATCGTCATATCTAGAAAAATTCCCCCGGAGACCTTCAAATATTCGATGGGCGGGGGAGCGGGATCTCTGGAAGTAATTTTTACGACATGTACATCTCCGATTTTTCCGCTTTCTACGATTTCACGTACTTTCTTAAAATTGTGATCAAATCTTCGATTAAAGCCGATCTGCAATTTTATGCCCGCTTCAGCAACTGCATTCAACGCTTTTTTAATTTTTTCAATGTTGAAATCAATCGGCTTTTCACAGAAGATATGCTTACCCGCCTGGGCCGCCTCGACGATCAATTGAGCGTGGGTATCGGTTGAAGAACAGATAAGCACTGCTTCTATTTCAGAATCATTCAGAATGTTTTTGTAGTCAGTTGTAACACTCAAAATATTTAGCTGTTTTGCCCACTGGTCTATGTTATCTATGTAGATATCAGCAACTGTTTTAATTTCAACATGCTGAATGTGATTAGTTAGTAATTCACCATGCAATTTCCCAATTCTTCCTGCGCCAATGAGACCTATTTTCATTTTTTCCTCCTTTTATTCGGTATCGATTATTTCATACATTTGGTAACATTTCAATTCGGTAAAATCAAAAGTTCCGAGCCCTGGCTTTTCGATTATCTTTTCTTGACAAATACCGTTTAAAGTTTATTTTTCCAGCTTAAGTAATAAGTTATTCATCTATTAATTCAAAATAGGCAATTCAAAACAGGGAAAGGAAAAGATATGAGTGTTGTTAGCAAAAACGATCGAGAGTTATTGGTCGTCATCAATTTGGTAGACCACGGAATGGAAAAATGGAAGTGGCTCTATCATTGGCTGGACACAACCGCAGTCCCTACGACAAAAATCTTACTCGGAGCTCATTACAAGAAGATCACGTTTCTGGAAAAAAGCAAAGCGTCATGCGAGGAATTCCTAAAAAAAATGTCGGCGATTTGCGCCAAACAACATGTCAAGGCACTCGATGTCATTTTGCATCTACACGGCCTAAAGCGACAACTTTCGTTTGCGGATGGAAGCATCAAAACGGATAAATTAAGCGATCAGATCAAAGCCCTCAATCTTAAAAATCATCTGCGATTGCTCTATTCGGCGGCGTGCTACGGGAGTTCACACGCTCAGGATTTCGTAAATGCGGGCTTTCGAACTGCCAGCGGTGCCATCGGTGTCAACACAAACAGCGATTACAACTATCCCGCTGTGCTGACTAAATGGACGAGCAACGGCAGGTATACAGATGCAATCGCGCTGGGAAATAGTCCCTTGATGGTGGTAAGTCACGATGCGGTCGCAAAAAGGATGGGGTTCCGAGATGCCAACAGCAAGAAGGTGATCAACGGTATGAAGTATCTTCAAATTACCTCACCAGCTGACGCGGCAAAAAGGCGGAGAAGACGGCGAAAAAAATGAGGTAAAATTAATGAAATCTGACATTAGTGCCGATTAACAATAGAAAAAACGGTATTTCAGTACAAAGGGGGGTTTTAAAATGGCCGTTTTCCCGGTAGGTAACGGTGTTTCGCCGTCTATCGTAACACAGGCAACGATCCAAAACCAGGCGGAACTACAAAGGGCTGTGAATGTTGCCGTTCTATCCGAGGCGATTGATGTTCAAACAGAATTCGTATCCGAACTCCTCCAATCATTAGGGATTGGGCAGAATGTAGATGTTACGGTATAGGTCCCAATCCCTTCAATGTTCTCGAAAATCCGCTGGTTTGAGGTCATATTTTTTTAGAAGTTCGTAAAGATCGGCCCTGTACTTTCCAGACAACTCTGCTGCCTTACTCATGTTTCCTTTCGTAAATCCGATGAGATGGACAAGATAGTCTTTTTCAAATTCCTCCTTAGCCCTTTTAAGGGGTTTTAGATATTCCGCATCCCGTTTTTGGGTCTGTAAAAAAATATCTGCGGTGATGATATCTTGGGTGGCCAGTGCCACGGCGCCTTCAATCGCATTTTCCAATTCCCTTACATTACCCGGCCAATTGTGAAGCATTAGTTTTTGCATCGCCCCGGGTGAAAAACCGACGATCTTTTTTTTTGTCTTATCCGTAAATTTTTTTAAGAAAAATTTCGCCAGCAACGGCAGATCTTCTTTTCTGCCCTTTAATGGGGGTAGATTTATTACGATCACATGGATTCGATAGAAGAGATCTTCACGAAAGTTACCGTTTTTTACCTCTTCCTTTAAATCTTTATTAGAGCTGGTGACAAACCGGACATCGACCTTTACGGTTTTTCTACCCCCAAGCGGGTAAAACTCCTGTTCCTGCAACACACGAAGCAGTTTGGCCTGCATGCTAAACGGCATTTCCGATATTTCATCTAAAAAAAAGGTCCCACCGCTTGCTTGGGTAAACAGACCCT